>JBALXF010000087.1:0-9026 GCA_036961085.1 Psychromonas sp. | reverse complement strand
AAGTAGAGATTAAAAACAGAATTTAATCATAGGGTTAACTTCTGTTTTTTGATTTATTGTTTTATCTGAACCTAAACCTAAACCTAAACCTAAACCTAAACCTAAACCTAAACTTAGCCATATCATCATTTTCCTACATATCACCAGAAGCCATATCCCAATCATTCCTGAATTTACTACCATGCGGAAAACGTTTGCACACTCCATTATATAGTCTTCCTGTTTTTCCAAGTTTATAGGCATTTAGCGGTTGGCAATAATTAATAATTTCTTTTAGATAGCCTTGCTGATAGGCGCTGTAATCAAGGTCACCATCTCCATACTTGTCACTCAACGTTTGTAATTCAGTCTCTGTCTGTTCCAATAAACCATTTTTTGCTTGGTGTTCTCCAATTGCTTGCCAGTTATTTTCTTTAATATTATTTTTAACATATGAGTTAGTACAAGAAAATAAAGCAATTGAAAAAAATATTATCAATAAATTTTTAAGCATAAAGTACCTATAAAAATCAAAGGAGAGGCCATTATTTAGCATTTAGGGCTGTTGGTTTTATTAGATAAGAATAGATGTGATTGTAATAAAAACCTATCAAGCTTAGATTGATTATCTAGGTTTTTATGTTGAAGCTGAGAGTAACAGTATTGGGAAATAAATCGAGAGGGTGCAATGACAGTTTAAAACTAGGATTTATCCAGAGGTGCAAGGTAAATAAAAGCCACATTAAAGTGGCTTTCAAAACTTGTTAGAGATAAAAGTGCTGTTTATAGTGCTTCTATTTCTACTAATGCTTCAGTGAACTCTTGAAGATCGACTTCGATATCTGCATCATCACCAGTCCAGTTAAGGCCAATGATAACATCATCTTCAACAAGATCTTTAACCCAAAACTCTAACCAGTCAACCAGTGTGATTTCAGCTGGGACATATTCACTCCACTCTTCAGTACAATGGACTAATGCAAGCTCTGGTGTTGACCAAAGTGGCATTACTTCAGTCTCATCAAAGTTTACTGAGTCAAGTACAACCCAATCTTCACTTTCTTTATCTTGTAATGCCCAAAATGATTGAGTCGGTTTAACGTCGGCAATAAAGCTTGTTAGTATTTGATTTGTAGTTGTCATGCTTTTCTCATCTGATTTGATATATGGCGCTAGTATACTTACAAATTTTTCAATAGACACCATAAAAGCATAAACACATAGATTCAGTTATGGCTTAGGTTTGAATATTAAATGCGCTTTATTATTTGAAATCTAGAGGGCGTAATTTGCTTAGCATAAGCAACCTTAAATCTATTTGGCAGGTAACCTAGTTATTCGGTTATAAAAGGCACTATTAATTATGTGTCTTTACCCTATCTTTTCTTTAAAACAGTCATTATTCATTTACTTAATCGCCATTTTAAAGCATCGATTTTGAGCCATTTTCAACTATTCTAAAGTTGCCAATGTTTTATCTACAAATGGACGCCTAAGCACATTTTTTTATATTAACTGATAATTTACATCTTAATTCATTCCTTTAAGTCATTTTCACTTGCTCAAATGATAATCATTGTCTATTAATTCTAGTGTCCTAAAAATGGCGGAATTACGATTTGAATATAAATGCACTGATATTTCCCCAAATGTCAGTGCATTTATAAATAGACTAATATTAAATACACTACTGTTTCGTATTAATTATCATGGTGTTATGAATAAAAGGAAATATCACATGGATGTTGCTCGTATAGCCTTGCCGTTTACATTACTTATTCCTCAATTAAGTTTTGCCAATAGCGATTATAATATGAGAGAGGGCGTAACAGATATTAGTGAAAATGTTTATCAACTGCATATGACTATTTTTCTTATCTGTTGTGTGATTGCTGTGATCGTTTTTGGCATTATGTTTTGGTCTATTTACCATCACCGTAAGTCGAAAGGTGTAAAACCAGCACAATTCCATGAAAGCACTAAAATTGAAATATTATGGACAGCTATCCCTTTTGTTATCTTAATTGCCATGGCAGTGCCCGCCACTAAAACATTAATTGCCATGGAAGATACCAGCAAAGCTGATATCACTATTAAGGTCACCGGCTCTCAATGGAAATGGCATTATGAATACCTTACTTATAATAATGAAAAACTAGATATCAGTTTTTACTCGACCATTTCAACACCGCAAGAGCAAATTGATAATAAAACTGAGAAACAAGAAACCTATTTACTCGAGGTTGATAAACCTTTAGTCGTGCCAATCAATAAAAAAATCCGTTTTGTATTAACGTCTGATGATGTTATCCACTCTTGGTGGGTACCTGATTTTGCCGTTAAAAAAGATACTGTGCCTGGTTTTATAAATGAGGCTTGGACACGTGTTAACGAGGTTGGAACCTATCGCGGTCAATGTGCTGAGCTATGTGGTAAAAGCCATGGTTTTATGCCAATTGTTGTTGAAGCTGTAGAAGAAGACGACTTCGATACTTGGTTAGCCGATGCTGCGCTAGCAAAACAAAATCAAGCACAAGAAGACTTAGCACTGCAATCGACTACATTAACTGAACAAGAGTTGATGAGCTTGGGTGAACAAGTTTATATCGGTAACTGTTCGGTTTGTCATCAACCATCAGGTTTAGGTTTACCGGGCGTATTCCCAGGGCTGAAAGATAGTCCGATTGCCATTGGTGATGTTGACGCACACATAGACATTATTATTAATGGTAAGCCGGGCACTGCGATGCAAGCTTTTGCCAAACAACTATCTTTAAAAGAACTTGCTGCGATTGTTACCTATGAGCGTAATGCTTGGGGCAATGATACTGGCGATTTAGTGCAACCGATTCAAATTACCAATGCAATCAATGCCGGTGCTTCACAGTCTGAAGAAGTAAAAGCTGAGGTTGAACAAGCTGTCGAAGCGCAATCACCTGCTGCAACAGAAGAAACACAATCAACTGAACAAGCAGTTGAATCTTCGGCGCCAGCTGCAATATTAAGCATGGACGAGTTAATGACATCAGGTGAAAAAGATTATCTAACTTATTGTGGGGCATGTCATCAGGCATCAGGTCTTGGCATAACAGGCGCATTTCCTGCATTGAAAGACAGCCCGATTGCGATGGGGGATGTTAAACAACACATTGATATTGTCGTAAATGGTAAGGCGGGTACCGCAATGCTTGCTTTTAAACAACAGTTATCTGCAAAACAATTAGCTGCAATTATTACCTATGAAAGAAACGCCTGGGGTAATGATACTGGTGATCTTGTGCAGGAAAGTGACATTGAAGATTTCAATAAAGGAGAAGAGTAATGACTGGGACTGTCGAAAATGACCAAGACTCTTATCAAGGCGATGACGATCATGGTCATGGCAACGATCATCACCATACACCAACAGGTATAAAGCGTTGGCTATACAGCACCAATCATAAAGATATAGGGAGTCTGTATTTAGGCTTCTCATTAATCATGTTGTTGATTGGTGGTGCGATGGCAATGGTGATTCGTGCTGAATTATTTCAACCGGGTTTACAGTTGATTGAGCCAAACTTTTTTAATCAAATGACCACAGTACATGGTTTGGTTATGGTGTTTGGTGCTGTTATGCCCGCTTTTGTTGGTTTAGCAAACTGGATGATCCCGTTAATGATTGGTGCGCCGGATATGGCGTTACCACGTATGAATAACTGGAGCTTCTGGATATTACCCTTTGCTTTTGCCATGTTATTAGGTTCATTATTTATGGAAGGTGGCGGTCCTAATTTCGGTTGGACTTTTTACGCTCCTTTATCAACAACTTATAGTAATAGTAATACCGCATTGTTCGTGTTCTCAGTACATATAATGGGGATCAGCTCAATCATGGGGGCGATCAACGTGATCGTGACCATTATTAATATGCGCGCCCCAGGTATGACCTGGATGAAAATGCCGATGTTTGTTTGGACTTGGTTCATTACTGCATTTTTATTAATTGCAGTAATGCCGGTATTAGCCGGTGCTGTGACTATGGTCTTAACCGATAAATATTTTGGTACCAGCTTTTTTGATGCGATGGGTGGCGGCGATCCCGTCATGTTCCAGCATATATTCTGGTTCTTTGGTCACCCTGAAGTTTATATTATGATCTTGCCAGCATTTGGCATTATCTCAACCATTGTCCCTACCTTTTCGCGTAAAAAACTGTTTGGTTACCATTCGATGGTTTACGCAACAGGCTCGATTGCGTTTTTATCATTTATTGTGTGGGCACATCATATGTTTACCACCGGGATGCCGTTAGCAGCTGAGCTGTTTTTTATGTATAGCACTATGCTGATATCAGTGCCGACTGGGGTAAAAGTGTTTAACTGGGTTGCTACTATGTGGCGCGGAGCTATCTCTTTTGAAGTCCCTATGTTATTTGCGATTGCGTTTATTGTGTTGTTTACCATAGGTGGTCTTTCTGGCCTGATGTTAGCTATCACACCTGCAGATTTTCAATACCATGATACCTATTTTGTAGTGGCACATTTCCATTATGTATTAGTAACCGGCGCGCTGTTTTCAATTATGGCGGCAGTGTATTTTTGGCTACCAAAGTGGACGGGTAACATGTTTGACATCCGTCTTGGTAAAACTCATTTCTGGTTATCGTTAATTAGCGTGAACGTGTTGTTTTTCCCAATGCATTTTGTTGGCCTAGCTGGCATGCCACGTCGTATTCCTGATTATGCGCTGCAGTTTGCGGACTTCAATGCGATTATCAGTTTAGGTGGTTTCGCCTTTGGTTTATCACAACTGTTATTCGTTTGGTGTGTTATTAAATGTGTTAAAGGCGGCGATAAAGTTGACGCTAAAGTTTGGGATGGTGCCGAGGGTTTAGAGTGGGAAGTTCCTTCTCCAGCGCCGCATCATACATTTGCAACACCACCCGTTATTAAATAGGGGGTTGTCATGAGTAAACATAACAAGCTGTTTAAACGATTAATATTTGCCAGTGTTGGTATGTTCTTTTTTGCTTTTGCTTTAGTGCCTTTATATGACGTGTTTTGTGATGTAACTGGCTTAAATGGTAAACCTTCTTTAGAGCAAGCAAAAATAAGTGAAGATGTTGTTAATGATAGGTTAGTCGATGTCGGATTTATTACTCATGTACAAAATAAAGCACCGTTTAAAGTCCGTGTCGATCAAGACATAGTCACGGTTAAACCTGGTGAAATGAACCAAGTGGTGTTTAGCGCAACCAACCTGACCGATGAGACGCGAATAATGCAAGCGGTGCCATCAATTAGCCCAGGGTTAGCTGCGCAATATATGCATAAAGTTGAGTGTTTTTGTTTTGCCCAGCAAACATTTTTACCCGGTGAAACGATGGATCTCACCTTATTATTTTATATAGACACGGCAATCGATAACGAAATTGAAGAATTAACTTTGTCTTATACCGTTTTTGACATTGTGAATAATGAATAAGTCCAAGGAGCAAGTAAATGAAATCTGCTAGTGAAAATAAGCATGAAACATATTACGTACCTGCACAAAGCCATTGGCCGATAGTCGGTGCCGTGGCCATGTTTTTTGTGGCTGTTGGTGCAGGACTAACGGTTATGCAAATTGGTAAAGAAGGATCTTCAGGCAGTTATTTGTTAATGGGTGGCAGTTTTATGCTCATTTTCATGCTTTTTGGTTGGTTTAAGAATGTGATTCATGAATCAATGACAGGCTTATATTCTAAACAAATGGACACCTCTTTTCGCCAAGCGATGTGGTGGTTTATTTATTCAGAAGTAATGTTTTTCTTCGTGTTTTTTGGTGTGCTTTTTTACGCTCGTATGTTCTCTGTGCCTTGGTTAGGAGGAGCGGGTAATAATGCAATGACCAATGAGTTATTGTGGCCGAATTTTGTGGCCGTATGGCCATTAGTCACCATGCCTTCTGGCGAAACTACTCAGGCCATGGGATGGATGGGGTTACCGCTACTTAATACCGTTATCTTATTAATTTCATCGGTTACTTTACACATTGCACATAAAGCGTTAGAAAATAATCAACGTGGCAAATTGAAAGGCTTTATGGTGATCACCGTGTTACTCGGTATCTGTTTCCTGTATTTTCAAGCATCGGAATATAGCCATGCTTACTCGGATTTAGGCCTCACATTATCATCTGGCATTTACGGCAATGTATTTTACTTATTAACTGGGTTTCATGGTTTACACGTGACATTAGGCTGCCTTCTTTTATTCATCGTCACAATAAGAATATTTAAAGGTCACTTCACAGATAAACAACATTTTGCTTTTCAAGCTGCTGCTTGGTATTGGCATTTTGTCGATGTTGTATGGCTCTGTTTATTCTTTTTTGTGTACGTAATTTAAGTAATGAAACTACCTATATTACCTTCTTCAATTGTGCTGGTCGTGGTCGCGGTATGTATAGGCTTAGCTGATTGGCAATGGAGAAGGGCACATCAGAAACAACAAAGGTTAGATGATATTCAAATAATGCAAGACAAAGGCGTACTTGACTGGCAAAACATTAACTTGCTTCCCAGTGGATTAAATAAAACTGGGTTGCAATTAACCATGAAGGGGAAGTTACAACCTGGGCAATATTGGTTATTAGATAACCGCACCTTAAATGGACAGCATGGATATGATTTACTAGCAGTATTTACCCCTGAGGGCAGTGAGCAAGGTTTATTAGTTAATTTTGGCTGGATAACACAAGGGGGCGGTCGTGATTTTCTGCCTAGCATCCAATTACCCTCTGAAACATTCTCTATATCGGTACAACTCAAACAAGGTGATTTAGCTGGGTTTTATTTAGATGGTGCCGAGTATACAGGCAGTGGCTGGCCGAAACTGGTGCAGTTTATTGACCTCTCGCAAAAGGCGGAACAAACTGGCATAGAGCTAGTTAACTATATGGCTTATGCCGTTAATAGTAATAATTTTGCCCAACCTCATTATGAACCTGTTGTCATGCCACCGGAAAAGCATTTTGCATATGCACTACAATGGTTATTAATTGCTTTATCTGCAATAGCTGTTTTTCTGTTTGCGATGCGCAGCCAATCTAAAAATAAGAAAATAATATCGGAGGTTAAATGAATAATAAAAAAATATTATCATTATTTATCATTAGTTTTATCATCCCGCTTGCTCTCGCCTTTGTGGTTTTAAAGTTCGATTGGTTACCTGCAAGAACCGTCAATAATGGTGACTTTTTAGTACCGGAAGTGAAGTTAACAGCATGGTCAGAAATAGACCCTAAACCATGGTCGATTGGTTTTATTGCAAGTAATGATTGCAGAGATATTTGTTTAGCGCATCGCGAAGAAGTTAAGAAGTTATATTTAGCATTAGGTAAAAAACAAATTAAAGTCGATTTAGTGTTGTTAGGGGAGCAGGCTGAAAAACTGGACGGTTTTAAAAATTATTCATTAAATAATGCAGGGCTGTCACAAGATGCGTTGTATTTAATTGATCACATGGGATTAGTGGTCTTTTCTTATCCTATTGATGTCGATCCTGAAATCAATCGCTTAACAAATCAAGGGTTAATTAAAGATCTTAAAAAGCTATTAAAATACGCGCGTAGCTCTTAATTAAACAATGGACATGTTGCTTTATTGCTGACTTCGCATCTTGAAGTCTCATGGGGATAAAGGAAAACAATTAATAGGGATGTTATATGCCAACAATTAGCATAAATGCAATTAATAATAAATATAAAAATCTGGTGTTAATGAGCGCGTTACTTGCCGTTGTTGTGGTCGGTTTAGGCGCATATACACGCTTAAGTGATGCTGGTTTAGGTTGTCCAGATTGGCCTGGCTGTTATGGGTTTTTAACCGCTCCGTCTCATATCAGTGAAATACCAAGCAGTCATCAATCGAGTGTTTCAAATTTTATATATGAAGCCGCAAAAGCTTGGAAAGAGATGATACATCGTTATTTTGCAGGCTCGCTCGGTTTGATGTTATTAGCTGTTTTTGCTTTTTCATTAATGATCAATAAAAATCTGTTACAAGAAGAGCTACCTCAGCATAACGCATCCGCCATAAAGTCACGAATTCCCATTAAATTGCCGACTATTTTACTGTTATTAGTCATCTTTCAAGCCGTCTTAGGCATGTTAACCGTGACCATGCAATTACAGCCCTTGATCGTAATGGGGCACTTGTTAGGTGGTTTTTCGATCTTGAGTCTACTGGGGTTGTTATATCTCCGTTTAACAAAAAAACCACTCTACGATAATGAAAAAACCACATCGGGTTATATTAGCTGGTGCTTTGTTGCATTGACTGTGTTGATTATGCAAATTGCATTAGGTGGCTGGTTAGCGGCAAATTATGCAGCGCCATTTTGTAATAGCCTTCCGCTATGTAGTGGTGGTTGGAATGAAGGTAATTGGCAGCAAACATTCTCAATTTCAGAAGTATTCCAATTACCTGCTCCTGCAAGCAATTATGAGTTTGGTGTTTTATCATCAGAAGCACGCATGTCGATTCATCTTTTACATCGTTTTTGGGCTATTGTCACTGCTACTGTTGTTCTCTGTGTCGCTGCGCGTATTTATTTTAAAAGCCAAAATGACACGATCAAAAATAGTGCATTGTTAGTTGCTTTTGCGGTTCTTTTTCAAGTATCACTGGGTGCTATTTTAGTTTATTGGCACTTTCCTATTAGCATTGCGCTAGCGCATAATTTAATGGCAGCGATGTTATTACTTAGTTTGATCAGATTAACTTATTTCATTAATCAATTGCGGGTTCAGGATAAAACTCGACTTAATACTTCAGGAGATAAATAATGGCCGATAGTTTAGTTTCTTCCCGCGCTACAAATAATGTTTTAACAGATAAAACAGAGTCCACTATCGGCGAAAATGTGCGTCCAACAATTAGTGATTTTTTAGAATTATGTAAAATCAAAGTTGTCGCATTATTGGTGTTAACTGCACTGGTCGGTTTAGCCTTAGCACCAGATGTTGGACGGGGCTATTTTGAACAAATTTTAAGTCTATTGGGGATCGGTTTATTAGCCAGC
>JBALXF010000086.1:0-9028 GCA_036961085.1 Psychromonas sp. | reverse complement strand
GAACGTGCCCAACCTTGCGCTGCTTTAGTCGCATTTCCTTCAGCATCAAAAGCAACGTTAACTGCAGAACCGCGTTTTTCAACAATTTTATCTGCTTGAGCATCAGCTAAGTTAGTAATAACTACCGCTAGACGACGTGGGGATGCTAACCAGCTTACTTTTTCGAAAGAAAGCTCTGCTTTTTCTAATTCAGCTTCAACATTGCTTGCAAAAGACTCAGCAAGTTGGCGTAATGATTTTGGTGGTAACTCTTCGGTTCCCAGTTCAATCAATAAATTTTCTTGTGACATTCGACAGCCTCTATTTATCTAAGTTTTTACAAAGTGGGAAACCAAGCTCTTCACGCTTCGCGTAATAAGCTTCAGCAACTGCTTTCGATAATGCACGTACACGTAAGATATAACGCTGACGTTCAGTCACAGAAATAGCGTGGCGCGCATCTAATAGATTAAATACGTGCGATGCTTTCATCACTTGCTCGTAAGCAGGCAAAGGAAGGTTTGCTGCAATCAGTTTTTGACTATCTTTTTCACATTGGTCAAAAAGTGGGAATAACGCATCAACATCAGCATGTTCAAAGTTATAGGTTGATTGCTCAACTTCATTTTGATGAAAAATATCACCGTAAGTGATTCTACCCATTGGACCATCTGTCCATACTAGGTCGTAGATGCTATCAACATCTTGAATGTACATTGCAAGACGCTCAAGACCATAAGTGATTTCACCAGTTACAGGAGAACATTCTAAGCCACCAACTTGTTGGAAATAAGTAAATTGTGTTACTTCCATACCGTTTAACCAAATTTCCCAACCAAGGCCCCAAGCGCCCAATGTTGGTGATTCCCAGTTATCTTCTACGAAACGAATATCATGAATTGAAGTATCGATACCCACTTCTTCAAGAGATTTAAGGTAAAGCTCTTGGATGTTTTTTGGTGATGGCTTTAACACAACCTGAAATTGGTAATAGTGTTGTAGACGATTTGGGTTTTCACCGTAACGACCATCAGTAGGACGACGACATGGTTGTACATAAGCACTGCTCATCGGCTCAGGACCAATAGAACGTAAAAATGTTTGCGGATGGAATGTACCAGCACCCACTTCCATATCGAGTGGCTGAACAATGGCACAACCTTGACGAGCCCAGAAATCTTGCAACGCAAGAATTAGGCCTTGGAATGTATTTGTATCGAATTTTTGCATGATTTCGGCTTCGGCTTGATTAAAATAAATGGCATTCATTATACCTATCCGATGCAATTATACCAATGGCAATGCATGAGCAGGTACATTTTTGGCATACAGATTATAGTAATATGAAAAAACTAGATTGATTAAATTTACAACACAGTAAATTAACCAAGATATTAACAGTATTAAGCTGGAATTTTAGATAGAAAATGTCCATCTACAAAATTTATAACTCAGATTCCACCGGCAAAATCCCCATAAAACCATTCATTAAACGATCCCACCAACTGCTATAAGGCTCTTTATAGAGGGTTGTTTTTTTATTGTTAATTACTTTATCCCAGACTATATCGTTATCTTTTAAAGATAATTTAAAAGCAATGTTAGGAACATTTTTATCAAAACTTTCAGCTAAATCGATGGCAAGTTCATCAGAATCGACGATAACGCCAATCTCTGTATTTTCATTAAATGAGCGCGGGTCTAAGTTGAGAGAACCAATAAATGTATAATGACGATCTAAAATAAAGTATTTCGCATGTAAACTTGCTTTCGATGATCCTATTTTATTCTTAACTTTTTTGTAATTTGGATCCGCGTGTAAAAGAAGTTTGCTATCCATTTCATATAATTGAACCCCCATCTTTAATAGCTGTTTTCGATAGTTTGAATAACCAGCATGAACAATTGCAACATCATTAGATTTTAGAGAGTTTGTTAATATTTTAACAGTAACACCACGTGTTATTAATTCTTCAAAAAATTCAATGCCTTCTTTTCCAGGTACAAAATAGGGGGAGACAATAATGATTTCATTTTGAACAGAATCCATAAATGGTTTTAATTTAGGGGCAAGATGGTATTCTGTTTTATCGCGTGATTTAGTAATTTTCAATGGGTCATCATAAAGAATAATAGCTTGCCCCGAATACTTTTTGATCTCGTTCTTTTTTACTAATTCAATTAACTCATTATTTTTTAACAATTTAATATAGGGTTGGTTTTGGTTAGTTTCTAGATAGACTTCAATTTCTTCTGAAACCTCAGATAAAGTCATATCCGTTGCTTCGAAATCTATTAATAACTCAACCGGATAAGATAATTGATTATTCCAATATAAGTCAAAGGACTCGGCAACTTGCTCCACTGCAACGCCAGATATGAGCACATCTAAATCACCAAAAGTAACATCGGTACTGGCTCCAAAATATTCATCTCCAATATTCCTTCCTCCCAGAATGCTAATACTATGGTCGATGGTAAATGATTTATTATGCATTCTGCGAGTAATAGAACCTAACTGTGTCACATATTGGCTGGTACGGCCTTTGCCTCGAATAAATGGATTAAATATGCGTACTTCAAAATTGGGATGTGAACTCAGCCTTGCGATATCGTAGTCTTTGCCATCAAGATCCATATCATCAACTAACAAACGAACCCGTACACCTCGTTCAGCAGCATTCCATAATGCACTGGTTAGCAAGGCACCACTTAAGTCAGAGTGATATAAATAATATTGCAGGTCAATGCTACTTTCAGCAGCATTGATTAACGATAAACGCGCAACAAAAGCATCAATTCCTTCATCTAATAACAACATACTTATTTCATCATCTTGCAAATCAATTTGTTGGTGTTTTTTTAAGACCTGATTAACCAGCTCTGAGTCTTCAGGTTGAGGAAGGCTGTAATTTTTTGTGCTAGTATTTTCCGGTAAGCTAGCACATGCCATTAACTGGTATATGAATAAGCAACAAATTACACGTTTAAACACCTGAATATCCTTCTAAAATAATTAGTTTAAGCATATTAAATAGACTATAAATGCGATTATAGAAATGCCATATGACAATAAAAATCAAAGAATCAGATCTTTACCTACCTATAAAAAAACACCTACAAGCTATTGGCTACCTTGTGAAAGGGGAAATTAAAAATTGCGATATTGTGGCACAAAGAACAGATCCAGATGGCAATAAACAACTTATTATTATCGAGCTAAAGTTAAGTTTAAATATCACTCTTTTATTACAATCTATCGATAGGTTTAGTTTAGCGAATATAGTCTATATCGCCATTCCTAAGCAATGCACTATTTATAAAAAACAGCATAAACAAGTTAAAAAACTGATTAAACGTTTAGGCTTAGGCTTAATTATCGTTGATATGCAAAAAACTGATCAATTTGTAGAGGTCATTAGTGATCCACAAGACTACAGTCCACGCATTAATAAACGTAAACAAGCTGGTTTATTAGCTGAATTCACTAACCGTCAAGGTGACCCACAAAAGGGTGGTTCTACTAAGAGTAAAGCAGGGTTAACGGCATATCGACAACGCTGTATACGTATAGCACAATATTTATCGACACAACCTTTAGCTAAAGGTAAGGATATAAAAAATGCGATTAATGAACAGCAAGCAACACTATTTCTGAATAAAAATTATTATGGCTGGTTTGAAAAAGTTTCACATGGAACATATAAAATAGCAGATAAGGGAATAGAAGAATTGTCCTATTGGCTAGATGAAATGAAAAGAATTAGTAATAAAAAAGGCGACCAATAGGTCGCCTTTTTAATGAAAGTAAATTTATCTCTTTCTGACTAACTTGATAACTCGTAATTGAGCAACAGCTTGTGCTAACTGAGCAGTCACAAGAGCATAATCCACATCCTGACCAGGATTTGAAATTTGCTCTTCTGCTGAACGTTTAGCTTCTTCAGCTTTAGCTTGGTCAAGGTCTTCACCTCGAATAGCCGTATCTGCAAGAACGGTTACACCGCCAGGCTGAACTTCAAGAAAACCACCAGAGATATAAATGACCTCTTCACCACCATGTTGTTTTGTCAATTTAACCATTCCTGGCTGAATTGGTGTCAATAAAGGTGTGTGACCAGGCATAACACCTAATTCACCTTCTTGACCAGTAACTTGTATGTGTGAAACACGTCCTGAAAACAGAGACGTTTCTGCACTTACAACATCTAAATGTGTGGTCATTGCATTAGTCATAGTAACCTCCCGCTATTACATTTTTTTAGCGTTTTCGACAGCTTCTTCAATTGCACCTACGTATAGGAACGCTTGCTCAGGGATGTCATCGTATTCACCAGCGATCAAACCTTTAAAGCCAGCTAATGTGTCTTTAAGTGGTACGTAAATACCCGGGTCACCTGTAAATACTTCAGCTACGTGGTAAGGCTGAGTTAAGAATTTCTCAATCTTACGTGCACGAGCAACGGCTAGCTTATCTTCTTCTGAAAGCTCATCCATTCCTAGAATAGCGATGATATCTTTAAGCTCTTTATAACGCTGTAAGATACCTTGAACGCCACGTGCAATATCGTAATGCTCTTGACCAACTACTAATGGATCAAGTTGACGAGAAGTTGAATCTAACGGGTCAATCGCAGGATATAAACCCATCGATGCGATATTACGGTTAAGTACAACAGTTGCGTCTAAGTGAGCAAAGGTTGTTGCTGGTGATGGATCCGTTAAATCATCGGCAGGTACGTATACCGCTTGGATTGATGTAATAGAACCTGTTTTAGTAGAGGTAATACGCTCTTGTAAAACACCCATCTCTTCAGCAAGTGTCGGTTGGTAACCAACGGCTGATGGCATACGACCTAATAATGCTGATACTTCTGTTCCCGCTAGCGTGTAACGGTAGATGTTATCAATAAATAAAAGTACGTCTTTACCTTCATCACGGAAGCGCTCAGCCATAGTAAGACCAGTCAGGGCAACACGTAAACGGTTTCCTGGTGGCTCATTCATTTGACCGTAAACCATTGCTACTTTTGATAATTCAGGAGTTTCAACGTTTACAACGCCGGCTTCCTGCATTTCATGGTAGAAATCGTTACCTTCACGAGTACGCTCACCAACACCAGCAAAAACAGACAAACCTGAATGTTTAAGTGCGATGTTATTGATAAGTTCCATCATGTTTACTGTTTTACCAACACCTGCACCACCGAATAGGCCGATTTTACCACCTTTTGCGAATGGACAGATTAGGTCGATAACTTTGATACCAACTTCAAGTGTTTCATTTGATGCCGACTGCTCTTCATAAGAAGGCGCTGCACGGTGAATCTCGTAGTGCTCAGTTGATTCAACTGGACCACACTCATCAATTGGCTCACCCAATACATTCATGATACGGCCTAATGTTGCCGTACCAACAGGTACTGTGATTGCTTTTTTTGTATCAGTAACGTCTAAACCGCGACTTAAACCTTCAGAAGCACCCATGGCGATACAACGAACAACACCGCCACCAATTTGTTGCTGTACTTCCATAGTAAGGTTCTTTGCAGTCACGTTCAAAGCACTGTATATACTCGGTACACTTTCTTGTGGGAATTCAACATCCACAACAGCGCCGATAATCTGTACGATTTTACCTGAACTCATCTCTGATCCTCTAAAATCTTAAATTTCAATTTACTTATACCGCAGCAGCACCACCACAAATCTCAGAAAGTTCCTGAGTGATTGCAGCTTGTCGTGCTTTATTGGCAACAAGTTGTAACTCGTCAATTAAATCACCGGCATTATCTGTTGCAGCTTTCATTGCAACCATTCGAGAAACTTGCTCACAAGCTAAGTTCTCAACAACACCTTGATATACCTGAGATTCGACATAACGAATTAATAAAGCATCCAAGATTATTTTTGGATCGCCTTCATATATGTAATCCCAAAGATGAGTAGAAACTTCTTCATCATCTTCTGCTTTTGGCAGAGGTAATAATTGACTAATTGTTGGTTCTTGTACCATGGTACTAATGAATTTATTGTTCACTATGTATAAGCGATCAAGTTTACCTTGGTCATAAGAATCTAACATAATTTTTACCGAACCGATTAAATCATTAACCGTTGGTGCATCACCCAAACCAGAAGTTTGAGCAATTACGTTAGCGCCTAAGCCATTGAAGAATGCAACTGCTTTTGAACCAATAACGGCTATATCAACTTCAATACCCGCTTCAGAATGCTGTTGCATTGCCGCAATAACTGGTTTAAATAAGTTAATATTTAAACCACCACATAAACCACGATCACTTGAAATGACAATATAACCAACACGCTTTATCTCTCTTTCTTCGACATAAGGGTGTTTATATTCAAGTTTACCAAGTGCGATATGACCAATCACTTTACGCATAGTTTCAGCATAAGCATGAGTGCTCGACATACGCTGTTGCGCACGTCGCATCTTCGATGCAGCAACCATTTCCATGGCACCAGTGATCTTCTGAGTATTTTTAACACTCGCGATCTTATTTCTAATTTCTTTATCGCCTGCCATTTCTAGCTCCTAATTAATGCTCAATTAACGGCCTTAGCCGTTAACCAATTACCAGGTTTGCGTTGCTTTGAAAGATTCCAAGATAGCCTTGAATTGTCCTTCAATTTCTTTGCTGTAATCACCAGATTCATTAATTTGAGCATAGAACTCAGCATGCTCAGTTTTAGCATAAGAGATAAGAGATGCTTCAAAGTCTAAAACTTTTTCTACATCGACATCGTTAAGATATCCTTTCTCAGCTGAAAACAGTGATAACGCTTGTTCAACAACTGACATTGGAGCATATTGTTTTTGCTTCATTAATTCAGTTACTTTTTTACCATGGTCTAGCTGTTTACGTGTTGCGTCATCTAAGTCAGATGCGAACTGTGCAAACGCTGCTAATTCACGGTATTGCGCTAATGCAGTACGGATACCACCAGAAAGTTTTTTAATCACTTTACACTGAGCAGCACCACCAACACGTGATACAGATATACCTGGATCAACCGCTGGACGAACACCATTATTGAATAGTTCAGTCGTTAAGAAGATCTGACCATCAGTAATAGAAATTACGTTGGTTGGTACGAATGCAGATACATCGCCCGCTTGTGTTTCGATGATTGGTAATGCTGTTAACGAACCGGTTTTACCTTTCACTTCACCTTTAGTAAAGGTTTCAACGTAGTGCGCGCTTACACGAGAAGCACGTTCAAGAAGACGAGAGTGAAGGTAGAAAACATCACCAGGGTATGCTTCACGACCAGGAGGACGTTTAAGCAGTAGTGAAATTTGACGGTAAGCAACAGCTTGCTTAGAAAGATCATCATATACAATCAGTGCATCTTCACCGCGATCACGGAAGTATTCACCCATTGAACAACCAGCATAAGGTGCTAGGTATTGAAGAGCAGCAGCTTCAGAAGCAGATGCAACAACAATGATAGTATTTTCTAGCGCGCCATGCTCTTCAAGTTTACGTACTACGTTTGCAATAGTTGACGCTTTTTGGCCAATTGCTACGTAGATTGAGTATAAACCTGTTGATTTTTGGTTAATGATTGCATCGATTGCAATAGCAGATTTACCTACTTGACGGTCACCGATGATAAGTTCACGTTGACCACGACCGATTGGAATCATTGAATCGATTGATTTCCAACCAGTTTGTACTGGTTGATCAACTGATTTACGATCGATTACACCAGGTGCGATTACTTCGATAGGAGAGTAACCATCGTTTTCGATTGGTCCTTTTCCATCAATAGGCTCACCCATTGTGTTTACAACACGACCTAAAAGACCTTTACCTACTGGCACTTCAAGAATACGACCAGTTGATTTTACTTTTTCGCCTTCTTTAAGATCACGGTAAGGTCCCATTACTACTGCACCAACCGAGTCACGCTCAAGGTTTAGTGCCATAGCAAAGCTACCATTTGGTAATTCGATCATCTCACCTTGCATACAGTCAGCAAGGCCATTGATGCGAATAATACCATCGCTTACAGAAACGATTGTACCTTCATTACGCGCTTCGCTTACAGCTTCAAATTTTTCAATTCGTTGCTTGATAAGATCGCTAATTTCAGTGGAATTCAGTTGCATGCCAATTTCCCATTAAGATTGTAAAGTGTCTGATAAACGATTTAGCTGACCAATAGCTGTGCTATCAATAACTAAATCACCCGCTGTAATTACCATTCCAGTAATTAGCGACTTATCAATACTACAATTTAGATTTACTTTTCGTGCGAGACGTTTTTCTAGCGCTTTGCTCAACTCAATATTTTGCTTCTTAGACAGTGCAAATGCAGAAACAACGGTTACGTCAATTTCTTTATTATGCGCTGTAACTAAATCAGCATAGAGTTCAGCTACGCGAGGTAAAACACTCAAACGTCCATTTTCAGCCATTATATTAATCAAGTTCCGACCACTTTCATTAAGTTGGTCATCACAGATATTAATCAATAAATCAGCTAGCTCTTGCGTTGTTTTCGTGCCAGTTAATATTGCAGCCATTGTTGGGTTAAGAATAACCTCAGCAGCAAATAACAACATTTCAGACCAAACTTTAATGTCGTTATTATCAACAGCAAGTTCAAAAGTAGCTCTTGCATAAGGGCGAGCTACAGTAGTCATTTCAGACATAAGCTCGTTCCTTATAGTTCAGCAACTAATTTATCAATAATGTCGCTGTTCGCTTCTTTATCAATAGAACGCTTAATAATTTTTTCAGCACCAGCAATCGCAAGTAGTGAGACTTGTTGACGTAACTCTTCACGAGCACGACTACGTTCACTCTCAACTTCAGCTTCACCTTGTGAAACAATTTTTTTACGCTCAACTTCGCCTTCAACTTTTGCTTCTTCAACAATTTGAGTGCGACGTTTATTAGCCTGCTCAATTATTTCAGCTGCTTGTGTTTTAGCTTCTTTTAACTTTTCGACTGCTTTAGCTTGTGCTAAATCAAGATCTTTCCCTGCACGCTCAGCTTGTGTTAAGCCATCAGAG
>JBALXF010000085.1:0-9032 GCA_036961085.1 Psychromonas sp. | reverse complement strand
CAATTGAAGCGATGGTCCAAACCGATGGTGCGTCAAAATCAGCGGGAACTTGTGATACTTGCGTAGATGCAAAGATGACTGCAGTGATTGTAGTAATAACTAACACAGCCATAATTGTTTTTGATAGTTTATCAAGTGCTTTATAATGCCCTTTTAATAAAACCGCTAAACAGATAACTAACACAATGGCACATAGTGCTGTCAGAGGTAAATCAACTGGTACGAAATAGCCCAATAAACTCGCACTAAATAATAATAATGCAGCCGTATTCACCACACTTGATAAGCCACTTAAAATTGTAAATAGCCATAAATAGCCTTTGCCCATTTCAGAGTAACCTTGTACCAAACTTTTACCTGTGCCCATCGTATATTGAACACCGGCTCTAAAAAATGGATATTTTAAAAGATTCACCAATAAGATAAGACCTGCAAGTTGCCAACCATAAATAGCACCTGCTTTTGTTGAAGCAACAAGATGTGAGCCGCCGACAGCAGCTGTTGCCATCATGATGCCAGGACCAAGGCAGCGAATTAAACTTTTGAATTTTCCATCAGCAGAGGGCTGGGATAATTTTTCACCCGAAACAGTTGTGTTCATTTTCTAGAATTCCTTTTCTTCGATATTATATAAATGTTCATTAGGTTGGCAGTTACAAAAACATTGTTAGTGAGTTGTTAACTAGATGTGTTTTTATGTGATTTTGTATGAATTATTTATAACATAGGGTTTTATATAACACTACTGGTGATCGCGTAAAAGAGTATGATATATAACTAAAAAATATGAAAAACTAGAGGGATTACAACATAGCGTTGCTGCAGAATTAAAATCTTTGATTTAAAAGACATTTTATTTAATGCTACATAAACAAATTAAACTCGCATTTGGCGACTGATACACCATTAATCATAATTTCAATGTAGTGCAAACCCGCATAATATTTACGCGTTGTGATTTGTTTAAAGGGATGTTTTTTAGTAATTATTAATGGCTGATTGTTTTTTATGTTCGCAGTACACAATTTAAAAACTTTGGGCGTAGTTTTGCCATTCGCTTTTTGATGATGAATAACATAATCAATCAATAACGCTTGTTCCTTGCTTGCACTAGTGTCTATGGTAATAGAAAAATGTAGCGCTTCTCCAAACTTAACCGTCGCCGTTTGTAACACTAAATTGGTCTCATTAAGCGCTGGCGTTTTATAACCAAAAACAGTTAATGTTTTTTTATGACCATTTTTAATAAGCGTTCGACATGCATGACGTATCAGTTTGATTCGTTGTTGGCTGGCATCAATCATCCACCTTTCAGCAAGTTCAGCCACCAAATCGGGATGATCTTTAGCAATATCATTTAAATTATTGGCAACAGAGCGTCTCACATATTCTGATTGATCATCTTTGAGCTTCTCTAGTAACAAAATGACAGGGTTGGGATCATTTATAAAAATTGGTAAACGCATTGCCCAGGGTAATCTAGGACGACTCCCCTCGGACACTAAACGTCTAACATGTTGATTAGGGTTTGATACCCAATCATTTAATACTCTGAGCGTCTTTTCTGGCTGCTGTATTATAAAAAATCTAATTGAGAACTCTGAGGAAGCACATTTTGTCATCTCTTTTAAAAGATCCATGGAGAGTTCAAAGTGCTGCTCTCCTTGAACTGCCACATAATGGGCTAAAGGCGTCACGGCCCAACCCGCAATACCATGTTTGTCTACTACGCCAGATGAAAGATCGTCACCAAGTTGAGTGCCAAGACTGGCATATAAAATTTTTGATGCCAGTCCAAAATCATCAGGAAAATACTTGATCATGGTAGCGGTGATCCGCTCTGTACGTTGTTTCAGTTCGAGTAACTCTAGATCTTGAGTTGCTTCATTAATAAAGGATTGTGAATCAAAATCACTTTCATGCAATTGAAAGTGGATTGCCATAGCTGCAATGACATCTCTATTTAATAGGTTTTTAAATGGTTCAGCCATATATTATCTAGACCTCGTTACACATGATTTTCCGCTAACTCTAAAGTATAGAGTACGCTTTCTTAGAACATTGCATGAATATAGTTCAGTATTTTAAATACTATTTCCCTTCATCACCGTATCTAATTTTTCCATGCTCTGTTGAAAATAAGGGTTGTAAGTTAAGCGTGCCAAATTTTTATCTGCTGCTATTGTACCGTAAGAAGAAAACCATATATCTGCGCCTTGCTCACAGGCTATTTCTTGCTCTTTTTGTTGTCCATTATTACATATTCTTATGGCTGCTTTTGTACCATATTCGATGTTATTTGGTGAAAATAATAACCCCATGTGAGAACCATTAACGATACGCAAATCAGGTCGTTGCATACTAAATGTGGTAGATTTCCTAATAAATAAATTACGCTCGCCTTGCCATATAAGGTGATTATTTTGATTAGTGAATTGTTTTTGGAATACGCTGCTTGCAAATAAGGAATCAATGACACTATCGCCCTCACTGATCATCATAAATACAGGTTTATTATAAGTGCTGCTCTGTAGAGCATTTTGCACTATTTTCACGGTATCGTAATAAACTGCAGCTCCATTCATTGGTAAAGAATTATAACGAATGTAATTGGTTTCAGGATCTTGATCGGCCCATGTAATGACATAACTAGCAGCTTTAGCCCACTTAACTACTGATTTTTCCGGTTTATAAGCAGGTGAAAAAAGTAATAGGCCTGCTATCTCGTCATCATTTAATGCCTCTGAAGTCACCAAATTTGCACCTGTAGAATAACCACCCAACCAAAGTTTGTTTGATTTTGGTTTTAGTAACGCAATATGGTGGCTCACCATATCTTGCCAATCATCCAATGTGGGTAGCATTAGATCTCCCACTTTACTGCCATGCCCGGGTAATAACACTGCTCTAACAAGATAACCTTGTGAGGATAGATGCTGTGCAACATCGATAAAAGAGTATGGTGAATCACCCAAACCATGTACTAAAAGAACAGCATCTCCATTTGGATTTTCAGGGATTAATTCAAAAGGAATATTAGCTTGTAGCTCTTTTTCAATATCATCTGTTTTAAATACACGATGTTGCGTTAACCATTGTTTAGTCTCATCAATGTACAATTGAAAATTGTCTTGTGAGTAACTAGGCAAAGATTCAGAGGCTTGAAAGTTAGGATCAGAATTGGATTGGCTACAGGACGTTAACAAAGTAAGTAAGCCAATAAAAGCAATGTGAGAGAACGTTGTAGACAACATAAAAACCTATTAAATATTAATGAAAACTGACTAATAATACGATTATTACTAACTTATAGATCACATGTGATATGTATTAGCAATTAACAGCAATCTTAAAAATATACTTCTTTAAATGTAAGTTTTACAAACTTCTATATCGTCAACAAATTAACGATATTACTGATACTACTGATACTACTGATACTACTGATACTACTGATACTACTGATACTACTGATTATTGTGTAATTAATAATTGCATTTGATAGTCATCCATTACGTAACCCTCACCTATATCACTGCAAACGTCACCAGTAATGGTAAAACCTGTTTTTTGATAAGCAGTAATGGAATTGCTATTATTTTTATTAACCGTCAAAGATATCTTAGTAAGATGATTCGATCTTGCCTGTTCCGCTATAAAAGCAAGTGCATGTTTGCCAATACCATTACCACGCTCACTAGATAATACATAGATTTTACTTAAAAACAGATGGGATTGTTCTATCGAGAAACCTATATAGCCAATCGCTTTTTGACCATTATAAATTAGGTAGTAATGCTTATTTTGTTGATTAACTTCGGTCTGTATTATGTCTGCAGAATGAAGTCGTTCAAGCATATATTTAACCTGAGCCAGTCCAATAATCGGAGTGTAATGCTCAGTCCAAATAACACGGGCTAATTCATAGACTTCGTTAACTTGCTCTAAGGTTAATACCCTATTGAATGTAATTGTCATTTTAGGCTTCCAAATTAACTATAAAAACACATGAACAGAAAGGTTAGTTATTATAGTATTTAACTATTATTGATAGATAAATAATAGGACTGAAAATGCAGATTACATTTATAGCTGACGATAAATGCAATCTTGATGTAGATAGTTATAAAACTGTTAGTTATAGATTTTACTTACAAACATTTAGTTAACAATAAGGCTTATAAATCATTCAAGAATGCAATAAGGTTTTCTCTTTCCACTTTATTAAGCGCTAATACTTGTTGTTTCTGTTGTTCTGCTTCACCACCATGCCAAAGTACCGCTTCTAAAATAGTGCGCGCTCGCCCATCATGTAAAAATGTGGCTTGTGGATCAACTTTCTGTGCAAGACCAATGCCCCAAAGTGGTGGTGTACGCCATTCATTCGCTTGTGCTAAAAATTCAACTTGAATATCACCCTTTACGAACTCACTATTTTTATCAAAGTCAGTTAATTGTAATCCCATATCATGTAATAACATATCTGTATAAGGGTAGATTTTCTGTCCTGAGAGCTCAGGAAAATCACTGGAAGTAACGGTTGTGTAACTCTCGCTATGGCATTGATTACAGCCTATCTGTTTAAATATATCTTTACCTGCCAACACATTTTTTGCATAGGCATTACGGCGTTGTGGAACAGATAAATGATTAGAATAGAATGTCACTTTATCTAAAACTTTAGTGGAAACCTCATAGTTATAATCAGAAACCATATCACCATTACCGTTAGGTGCAGACATACAATCTTGTTGCGAATCTAAACAGTTTTCCTGTTTAAAAATATCCGTAGTTAAGCCCATATCCCCTAAAAATGCACCCGCTGCTTGCTGGCGAATGCTTGGTTGCCCGGCTTTCCAACCAAAACGACCTAAAGTCACTTTATTATCCATCGCAGACCAAACATAATTAGCGCGACCAGAGATGCCATCTTTATTACTATCTTTTATATCTTGTTTCGCAACAATCTGCTGTTCGTCGAGCAGTGCTAGCAAACCTAGGCCTATCATAGGTGGCGCGACACGCGCTGAAAGCACTGTATCGGTATCTATTTCACAACCATTTGCTTGCACATGCCAAATAGGTTTACGTAGCTCAACTTCAACACCATCAGAAAATTGCACAGTTAATAACTGGTAACTGACAGATTGTGTTGCCTCTTCTTGCATGCCAAAATTCGCTTGATGTTGTAGTTGTCCACCGATACAAGTATCAGGGATGTTAGCGATTAGTGAATCATTGATGCCTTGTTTTTGCTGAGTCGTTAGTGCACTTTTAGATGCGCGCAATAACATACTATTAAAATCATGACCTTGTTGTCCTGGCTGAGCTTGAGATGCGTGTCCCCGACCGTCTCGTATATGGCAATCCTGACAAGCATTATTATTAAATAAAGGCCCTAAACCATCTTGAGAACTAACCGAACCAGCACTTTGTGCCCAAGGCTCTTCGAAGAATTTATTACCACCGTTAAATTTTAGAATATCTTTAGCACTGCTGAGATTGGCTGAATGTGAAGAAAATGCTGAGGCATGAACACTTTTGATGCTGGTTTCACCAGCAGATAGATGTTGTTGTCTATCTATGGTCTCTTGTGCAATGCAATTGACAGGTATTAATACACTTAGAAATAAAAAAATTCGATCCATGATTTTCACTTATTTATATAATATAAAGTCAAAAAGGACAGCCCTGCTTTAAACCAGGATTGTCCTTATTAATGAGCTAACTGAGGTAGCTAAATAAAATAGTTATTTAGTCACCATCACCTGAAATTGTTAATGCTTGTAATGAAAATAACTCTTCTGTTGTGTTAAACGCTGATTGTAAATCAACCAAACCATAAACAGCATCGAAGGCAGCTTTTCGTTCAATAGCATCTTCAGGTTGACCGATTATTTGGTCAAAACGAATCGGATCTTGTTTTTCACCCGCTTCATATACCACCAGCATATTTTTTTCTATTTTGTTTAATGCATCATCAAACTGCTTAAAGATTGCAGGGCTTTGTTGATTGATGTAATCGCCCAGAAACATACTTACCATCAATGGTTTCATAACCACCATAAAATGCATTGCGTATACTTTGTAAATTATAGTAAATAGCAACATGACTTAAATCACTGAAACAATCATGCTCTTGCTCAGGATCTAAACCTTCTAAACCTTCATGCATACGTGCTGAAGCAAGTTCATCTGTTGCCATTGCTTTCATAGCAAACAACATATAACGAATACCGTCTTCTGATGTTTTATAGTTATGCGCTAGTGTCCCGCTTGTATTGGTTGCTTGTTCAGACCATTCGGCATTCATTGCTGTCAAGTCATCAACAAGTAACTGTGTAGCAACGCTTAAATAGGTTCGACGACGGTCACAATTAGCAGAGCTACATTGACCACTTTTATCTGTTTGGTAGTCATTAACACTTCGGTCACCAGCGCCTGCTTTAGTGCCATTTAAATCTTGCCCCCAAAGTAAAAACTCAATCGCATGGTAACCAGTAGTTACATTCGCTTCACCGCCAACACCATTTTGGGCGATTAGATAGTCACGAGTGATCTCATCACCGTCTTTTTGATTAATGATACCGGCATTGTTATTACCTTTTACATAATCGATAGCTTGTTCATCTAATGGCCAAGCATTTACTTGTCCTTCCCATTCATCAACACTATTAAGGCCGCCATCTTTTTCAAGGCCCGCTTCAATAGTAATATCCGTATCCCAACGGAGAATTTCTGATTGTTGATAAGGAATACGTGCCATTTTATAAGCTTGTTTTGCATTTGCTAAGTTTTGCTCTGTTGGCGACGCTAACAAAAGGTCGATTTTTGCTTGTAATGTTAGTGCAGTGGTTAATGAATCGCTGTAGGCGGCATGTGCCATATATATGTAGTTTTGCTTAACATCTATCTCTGTCACTGGTGAGATCGCAGGTAAACGATTTTCTGATTCATCTGCAAATGCAGCAATTACAGTTGCCGATACTATTGAGAGTGTTGCAGCTACAATTAATTTTTTAGCGTACATCTAGATACATCCTTGTTTTGATTTATTTGTTATGTAATGATATAAACATTAACGCGCAAATGATAATAACTACCATTCGCAAAAGCAAGTTTTAAATGCAAATAAAATCAAAGCGATCAAAAGTAGGTTTAAGCAAGGAGCTATGACAATTGGACTGGTTAGAAAACATGTTACTACCATGGGCTTTTTTATTTGATGCCAATAAACGAATCTATTGGTTATACCTATTAAGCAGTTTAATTATTGCCGTTGTAGTGAGTGGTAAACAGGTGTTTTCAAGGAATGTCTTAAATCAATCGAGTGCTGTTGATGTTTGCTGGTTTTTTATCAATCAATGGCTTTTTAAACTATTGATCGTTCCGCTATTAGTACTGCAAGTTAGTTATATTTTGTCTGTAAATAATTTCTTAATTGATCTATTTGGAACAGGAAATTTCTGGCGTTTAAATCAAAGTTTATTAATTTTATTGTTTACATTTATCCTGTTTATTTGCCAAGACTTTTGTAAATTCCTAGTGCATTTTGCTTTCCATAAAATTCCTTTTTTATGGCGCTTTCATGCAGTACATCATAGTGCTACCAGCATGACACCATTAACCTTATACCGTATACATCCCATAGAAATGTTGTTCAATAGCATGCGCAGTTTTTTTGTTGCAGTTTTGATTAGTGCTTTGTTTATTTACTTATTTAAAAACCACTTAGGTATTAAACATATATTAGGCGTTAATGTATTTGTTTTTGTATTTAATATTGCAGCAAGTAATCTTCGCCATAGTCATGTTTATTTAGGCTTTTCGAAATTAGAACACCTTTTTATCAGCCCTGCACAACACCAAATTCACCATAGTATCGACGTCAAACATTATGACAAAAATTTTGGCTCCGCACTCGCAATTTGGGATAGCTTATTTAACTCATTGTTACTTAGTAAAGGGCAATCTGTTAGTGCCTTTGGGCTTGACCAAAAAACCATAAATAGACAAAGCGTGAAGCAGCAATGGTGGGGAGTTAAAAGTTAATTTAGCGTTAACAGTTATACTAGTTTTAAATATTTTATATAGGTGGCTATAGTTGAACGACACATAACAGCTCGATACCTGCAGACATTCGCAGGTATCTTTTTATATGTTTAGCTAGAGTAACGCTTAGATAACAGTTGCACCAAGAGTTTAAATAACTAGTTTAGCTACTACTAACACGATCAGTTTCCGCTCCTTCCATTAAACTCGCAAGATAAGTGTTTTTTAAGTAAAACTCGCTAAAAGTATCGACGAAATCTTGTGCTACCGTTTTTTCTGTAAGATCAGACTCCATTAAAGCAGCTTGCCATTTCTTAACTTTAGGGAAACCATTTAACATATCAAAACCTGATTGATCTTTAATCACAGCCGCACGGTGCAATAAAGGCAGCCAGGCAATATCCACATTAGAAATATAATCGCCTTTAAAGAATTCAGAGTCGCCTAGCTGGTTTTCCGCTTTGTTGAATGACTTAGATAAATTAGCTAAACGTGTTTCGAATGTTTGTTTATCTTTACTTGCCATGGTGCCGCATTGTGCCATGTACTGCTTACTTGCTTGATATGACCAAGCACGGTCTAAGGCTTTTTGCTCAGCAGAAACCTTTTCAATCGCAGTATATTTATCATCGAGGTATTCAACAATGGCATCTGATTCAAATAGTACAGTATCATCTTCAGTTACTAATACAGGGACCTGACCATTTGGAGAAATATCTAAAAACCATTGAGGTTTATTGCTTAATTCAATGTATTCAATTTCAAATGGTATGTTTTTTGTCACTAGAGATCCCATTACTCGTTGTACGAATGGGCAGTTTTTAAAGCTAATCAGTTTATTCATAGTGTTTCTCCAAAGTCATTTATATTTTCAATTTACACAGATAAGACGTACTAAGTTTGAAAAAGACGCACTAACTTCATAAAAGACTAAATAATTTCTAAATAAATTAAAATTACATGCTTATGCACTTAACTCA
>JBALXF010000084.1:0-9047 GCA_036961085.1 Psychromonas sp. | reverse complement strand
GCCCAAGCTTTCGCGGCAATTTCAGCCTCTTCGATCATTTGTGTACGCCACTCGGATCCAACCCACCCATTCGAAAGTCCGATGGTGAAGTCTTCCGCCGATGCACTGGAAATTGAGCTCGTAAAAATGACCGCACTAGCAATAATCTTCACAATGCCTTTAATGTATTTTATATTCACAATTACTCTCCAATTTTTGTGTCTAATGTTGATGCCCAATATCTGAACATTTAACCTTTTTGGAAAAAACTTATGGAATCGATTCCACATCGAATTTTTAAAGTATAGAATCGATTCCATTATTTTGTCAAAAAAATATAATTCATTCATATAAAGAACACAGAAGCGCCATTCTAAGTCCATGCGCATGAGCTCCATATATTTTAAAAGTGCTAAAATATAACGTCAATTTTCGACAATATTTCTCTTTTAAAGTGGACGATGACCAAAAAAAGCGAATCATGGTACTTACCATTTCTGAAAATGATCTACGATTCTTTTTCCCCTAAATTACGCTGAGAAAGTAGTATTACGTCGAGTCCAAAATCTGTAATACAAGTGCTTATAAGTGCTAAGGCAAGATAAGATAAGTAAGAGAAGGTAAAAGTAATTTCAGAGGCACATACATGGCATCACCTTTGCCATAAATAGATCAGATCGTTTAATCAATGGTGCATCGCATGAATATTAAAGTGGTTGGTATTGATTTAGAAAAACACTATTTTGTTATGCCGATAGTTTTTCTAGCCACAAGATTTTGTAGTATCTGAGAAAGTTAGCCCATTGATAATTAAAGCTGTTTCAGCACAAACTGATTTGCTTGATGTCTACACAGAAGCTCATATTCATGGTGTTAGGAACAAAATACAAATCGAACATGATCGGAGAACATGCATCACAAATCCTAAAGACAAAATATGTAATTAATCTAACCTAGCAGGATCCATAATTATACGGAGCAAAAGCTTGAACTAATCCTCAGGGCGTGATGCCAGGCAGGTTGATGAGGTGCCAACGCCTATAGCGAATTGGAAAGGCCGAGGGTGTGGTTTTTCATTAAACGATAGGTATGATAATTAATTTAGTTAAAATGCTTTAGGTGGCCAGCCTTACCTCAGATCCCGTAAGCCGATATGGGGTTGGGTTAAAAGCATTTGAAGAGAGGTTAATAAAGTCTGTTGCGCTTAATGTTTATTCTCATTTATATCAGCGAGCGCGACATCAACTAGTCATGAAATTAACCGTTATGAAACTTATAAGCACTTTCGTTTATGGTGTCATGATTCAAATAAATAGTGTTTTCTTTATATAAAAAAACGTTTCTCATAGAGATATGAGAAACGTTATTAATATCAATTAGCAACATTCAACAGAAGTGCCAACTGCTTAAGCATTTAAAATACTAAGCTTTACATTACATGCCTGAAGTCATGTGTAGGCTATAAAATAGACCACGGCCAATCAACTCAGAAGAAACAATAAGCACCAGTGCAAACATAAGGTTAGTAGAATTTACCTGCTTCTTATTCAACATTGGTAGCAACCAAATAAGTAAACCAGCCATCAGCAAAGCAACTTGAATACCTAGGTAACCACCCAAGCCATCAACAAGCTCAGAGGCCTTAACTACTGAAGATTGAATATCACCAATTAATGAAGCTTTACCCACAATGACAACTAAACTAACCATTACCGCAACAACAGCTAACACCATCATATTACGTTCAAAGCTAACGTTACTGTCATTAGCAAGCACTGCAATATATTGAGCAAATAACATACCTGCAATAACCGTCGTCATAATGAAGCTTAGTGGCGTGTAGATATTGTCCCATGTTGGTACCGTATCAATCATGTACACATTAATCATTGCGAACATAAACAGCACACCAAGGACCATAGCAACCAGCATCATCACTTTTTGTACACCAGCACCACCTTTCTTAAGCACTGAGAGTAACCATTGCAAACCACCCACAGCGAAGAATGCAGCACCTAAAAATACTTCATTCGAAAGCCATGCACTGCCTAACATATTAAACGCATTAATAGCGCGCAACGGTGAGCCTAGGTGCGTGGTTGAAAATGCAAAACCAAGTCCCATGATTACCCATAGAAAAAACATTGGCACCTTAAAGCTATCTTGCTTTTGTTCACCATATCCATTGATTAATGCACGCGAACTCACCAACAAATAAGCACCTACCGCAGTTTGTGCGAATACAGTAAAAAAGATCAAAGACCATTCGTGAAAAATCATCTTACACCTCCTTTGGATTTGCTAAGAAACCAGTTGTATCACCTGTTGGTTTCGCATTTTTATTAAGCTTGATCACGATACTTGGCAATGTTAGCCCAGATGATGGTAGTGGGGCGACATCGGCATTGGTACCATACTTTTCACGTAGCTCATTAATATCACCAAACTCGAGTGCACGCAGTGGACAAGACTCTACACAAATCGGTTGTTTGCCATCAGCAACACGTTCATAACAACCATCACATTTAGTCATGTGCCCTTTTTTAGCATTGTATTGTGGTGCGCCATAAGGACATGCATTACTACAATGCTGACATCCTATACAGATACTTTCATCAACAACAACCAAACCATCTTCGTCACGCTTATGCATTGCACCAGATGGGCAAACCTTCACACATGCAGGGTTCGCACAATGGTTACACGCGATAGACAGATAATATGAGAACACATCTTTTTGTACCCAAGTATCTCCATCTTGAACAAAGCTACCACCCTCATATTCATACACACGACGGTAATTGGTTTTAATATCTAAATCTTTATAATCTTTACAAGCAAGCTGACACGTTTTACATCCCGTGCACTTACTTGAATCTATGTAGAAGCCGTATTGTTTCATTCCAATCTACCTTATGCTTTCGTAGCAGCTTTAATTTGAACTAGGTTCGAATGCTGAGGGTTACCCTTAGCAAGCGGACTTGGACGTTGGGTCGTTAACACGTTTATCGAACCAGCATGATCCACTTTCTGACCATCTGGCGAGTACCACGCACCTTCTCCCAGGGCAACAACACGAGGAAGAATCCTTGGTGTTACCTTCGCCGCTATTCGTACTTCACCACGATCATTAAAGATGCTCACCATATCCCCATGTTCGATGCCACGTTCTTTAGCATCAATTGGGTTTATCCAGACCTCTTGACGTGCTGCAGCTTTAAGCACAGCGACATTACCGTAGGTAGAGTGAGTACGCGCCTTAAAATGGAAACCAGTTAATTGCAGAGGATACTTATCGGCGAGTGGATCGTTATGACCTTCAAATGAGTCCACATAAATTGGTAATGGATGAATCACCTCGTCTTCTTTTAGCTCCCAGGTTTTAGCTTTTTCAGCGAGCTGTTCAGAGTAAATCTCAATTTTGCCACTTGGCGTGCTAAGAGGATTGGCGATAGGATCTTTACGGAAACCTTCGTAAGCAACATAGTGGTGATCATACTTACGTTTGTAGATGCCAATTTCTTTCATCTCTTCGAATGTTGGCAAAGTTGGATCTTGTTTACGTGTTTCAGCATAAAGATGCTCAACCCACTGTTCTTGAGTACGCCCTTCTGTAAATGCTTCACCGACCCCCATACGCGCGGCTAAGTCACTACATATCTGATAGATACTGCGTGATTCAAACTGAGGCTCAATCGCTTTTTGTGCATAGATAAAGTAAGGCATGTTTGCCCCTTTACCATCCATACACCAATCATCTTGCTCAGACGTTGTTAAATCAGGCAAAATAATATCAGCGTATTTAGCTGACGAGGTCATGTGGTTATCGATCACCACAATCATTTCACAAGCTTTCTCATCCTGTAGAATTTCTGCAGTACGATTGATATCAGCATGTTGATTGATCAAACAATTACCTGCGTAATTCCAGATCATTTTGATTGGATTTTGAAGTCGTTCAATACCACGAACACCGTCAGTTTTGTCGGTCATTTCATCATGACGATGGATAGCATCCGTCCATAGAAACATTGAAATAGAAGCTTTAACTGGGTTTTCTACTGTTGGGAATCGAACAAACGGAATATTGATATCACCTTCACGTGCGCCTGATGAACCACCAGCAACACCGACTGAACCAGTCAATAGTGATAACATAGCAATAGCACGACATGCTATTTCACCGTTAGCCGTGCGTTGTAATCCCCAACCTTGATGTATTGCACAGGGTTTAGATGCCCCCATTTCACGCGCTAGTTTTACAATGGTATCAACTGGAATAGCCGTTATTTTTGATGCCCATTGTGGTGTTTTCTCAACACCATCTTCACCGTTACCTAAGATGTAAGACTTGTAGTCACTATTTTTAGGCGCTGATGCAGGCAATGTTTTTTCATCGTAACCAACACAGTATTCATCTAAGAAGGCTTGATCTACAAGATCTTCTGTGATCATCACATGTGCAAGGCCAGCAACTAATGCAGTATCCGTCGATGGTCGAATTGGAATCCATTGATCTTCACGACCACCAGCTGTATCGGTGTAACGCGGGTCAATGATGATACTTCTCACATTAGAGCGATTTTTACTCTCTAAATAATGGTGAATTTGACCACCACCTGACATACGTGTTTCAGCAGGGTTATTACCAAATTGAATATTAAGTTTGGCATTTTCTAGATCAGAGAATGAATTATTGCTTGCCCAACCGCCGTAGGTATAGTTTAAACCTTCGGCAATTTGAGCCGTTGAGTAATCTCCGTAATGGTTAAGGTAACCACCACTAAGGTTCATCAAACGGGCAATTAATGTCGATTTTGGTGGCCAAGATTTTGTTACCGTACCACCTAGTGTGCCGGTACCGTAGTTTAGGTAAATAGAATCATTACCGTAGTCTTTGATAAGACGTTGCATAGTACCCGCTAGCTCATCATAAGCTTCATCCCACGAGATACGTTTAAACTTACCTTCACCACGTTTACCAATACGTTTCATTGGATATTTTAAGCGGTCCGGGTTATAAACACGACGACGCATAGAGCGGCCACGTAAACATGCACGCACTTGATGATTACCATATTCATCATCGCCAGTATTATCCGTTTCTACATATTTTATTTCGCCACCTTGAACATGCATACGCAGTGGGCAACGTGAACCACAGTTTACTGTACACGCACTCCACACTACTTTCTCATCCAACTCTTTCTGGACTGCCGCCGCAACGGGTTTTGATCTAAAGGGCAAAGCAATACCGCCAGCTAATATCGCCGCACTACCGACTACCGAAGATGTCTTGATAAACGCCCTCCGAGTAATATTCATTATTCCTGATCCATCTTTATCATTCGTCATACTAAAATGCCTTTCTTAATGGTTATTAATGATTCATCAATTTTATCATTATCACTACTAGCACTTTATATCTGCCTCTATCAAATACCTATTCAAGAACAGTTGCTTATTGATAAAAATCAACTCACTTCAAAAGAAAAATTAGCACCCAAAGATATGTGATTTAGCGCAAGAAAATAGAAAAAATAAGGGTTATTATGGTCACTATAATTCACCACAAAAGAACAAATGAGAATGATTATTAATGCACAGAAATTGCTTGGTGCAGTTTTCCACCAAGCGATGCCAAAAAATCAATTAATTGAAATAATTTCAGCTTTAAACAGCGAAAATGTATTGAGTGAGAACTGTTTAGCGGCAGTCTCTGAAGAAGATGAAAGCTTATTACAATCTGAGTTTAGTTTATTGTTTGAGGGGATTGGTGACATGCCAGCACCGCCTTGGGGTTCTGTGTATCTTGATAAAGACCAAATAGTGTTTGGACAGTCAACCTTAGATTATCGCTACTTTTTAGAGCAAAATGGTATTGAGCTTGATACCGGAACACGGGAGCCAGAGGATCAAATTGGTTTAATGTTATTAGGACATGCTTATCTATTATCTGAAAACAGATCAGATGCAGCAAAAGAGCTTATGCAAGTACACCTTTTACCTTGGGTATTTCATTATCTGGAACGATTGAAAAATTCGACTAACTCACGTTTTTATCAATGTTTATCAGTAGATACAACAGATTGGTTAAACTCGCTTGTAACCGATCAACAGTTAATTGCTGTAGACAAGAAGTTGTACTTAGAATAATGGATGAAAAAATTAATACTAATCGTCGTGAGTTCTTGAATCGATTCAGAAAAACGGTTCAAGAAGCACGAGCAATGCCTCCACCAAAAACACCACGTCAGTTTTCTCGACCACCGCATGCTGTTGATGAGCTAATCTTTGAAAAGCTCTGTGATGGGTGTGCTGAATGCCAAACTGCATGTCCAAATAGCGTGATAGAAATGCAAGCAGAAAATGCAATCATCAACCTTGATTACAATAGTTGCTCGTTATGTGATGAATGTGTTGATGCATGCGCCACAGGAGCTTTGCATAAAAGCATACCAGAACATATTGACCTGCAACCACGTTTTTCAGAGTCATGTAACCTTGCTATGCAAATCCCATGCACTAGTTGCCTGGACGCTTGCTCACGTGGCGCAATCACCCTTGATGGAGGTGACTTACCTGTCTTCAATAGTAAGTTATGTAATGGCTGTGGAGAATGTCGCAGTGCCTGTTATATCGGTGCAATCACTTTAGCGCTAACATAGACTAGCTGTAAACACTGTGACCACTTAGAGTTTGATACAAGCTCCCCTACCGCATTCGACCAAAGAACGATTGCAGAAAAGTACATCGTGCAAGAAACAAGTCATCAACATACCAAAATTTTATCCTGAGGGTGTGTCCGTCGTCTTGTCGACTTTTCGCTTAAAATCAGCAGTGTTATTTCCGTACGGATAAGGTTGGTCAGGAATAGGACACTGCAAAAACTGACATAGAGGCTCCCAGCCGCTACCAAGCTCATAGGTCAGAAGACGATCTTGCCCGAATTCAGCTTGAACAGCCAAAATGTTCTTGTTGAACACATCTATAACGTGCTGACGATCAGTTATATTACCGCCAAATACACCATCATGAATAAGCTTCATGCCAATGGACTCTTGGTCTTCACTGTCTCGCAGTATCTGCAATATGGTATTATTTATGCTTTCATACCAAGCGTCGGCATCCCGTACCGACAGTATTATTTTTGCATTTGGGAAATATTCGCTCAATTCTCGCCAAAAATATGCGGCGGGCCAATCAACGGTCGAACTATAATCTTCGAAGATTTGCGCCCAATCTGGTATTTCCCCACTCGCAGCAGCTCGCCATGTCGCTATTCGCTGTGGGTGCGACCAAACCCCGCACCAATGACTGAAAGTTCCAATGTAAGCTCCTAAATATCTATTTTTTTTTGCTTCTATAGTTTTGATTAAAGAGAAACTATAACGAATTATACTGTTCAGTAAGAAGTTCTTGCTGCAGCGGCAGATGGATTAGAATTGCGTCCGCTCAGTTTCGACACTGGACATTTCCACCACTTTATAGCTTTATCTATCGAAGTTGATATATGCGCCAATCGTATATCGATAAGGTCGTCAGACGTTACAATCCGGTAGATGTAATAGAGTATAGCTATCTTATTTGGGAAAAATCGATAGAGCGAGGAGACATCAATACATGCAGCTTTAGCGATCTTATTGGTCGTGAGATCGCGCAATTCTGTGTCCTTCGAAAGCGCAAGAGTGGCATCGCAGATCCGTTCAACCAATTCTCGTGATCGGCGCTGCTTAGGCTCTCTCAGCAAAACGACTGAAGAGGTTTTATTCATAGTGATTTCGCCTGGATGAGCAGGTCATATTTCGTGATTATTCCAGAAATTGACGCACTGGTACCTCTTTACTACAGTAATTATAGTAAATACTGTAATTTGTAACTTTGATGTGGTCATGCTCACGTTCTAGCAGTGCGCCACCGTTGTTAAAAGAGACTACAACCCACGGTACTGGAAGTCAGCAAGATTTTTGACATCCAAAGTAGTCACAGAGAGAAGGAAAGTTAAAAATGAATAAAGGCCCGTATTCAGTCGTCTTAACTCTACTGTTAATCTCCCCATCAGCCTGGAGCGACACCTACCAGGTGACTTTGCCGAATTGTGGTGACCCTGGCTCCGGCGGACTCGCTTATGCCATTCAGCAAGCCAATGACAATCCTGGGACGGATACCATTGAGATTGCAGCAGGGCTGACCATTTCAGGAAGTTGCGGCCCACAGGGCGGACTGAATGAAAGTGCATTGGAGATTACCGAGTCTTTGGTTATTCAGGGCAATTCTGGCCTATTTCATGGCGCGAACGCATACATAAACGCCTCTACGGGAAATACTAACCAAATTGATCCCGGCAGCTGCCCAAGTCGTTCATCTAATTTCTTGGTAATCGACTATTCGCCTTCCCTCTTTATGATTGGGCAATTTGACTCTGACAATACCGGAATTGACGTTACGATTGAAGATTTTTCGGTGGATTCTGTATCACAACTCGCCAGCGTGCGGGATGGCGCTAAATTAACACTCCGTAATGTCAATGCCACAGATGTTAGGGATCTGCAAGCTTGCACTAGAAGCGTTATCGAGGCATTCGGAGACGCCGATCTGGTTCTGGAAAACGTCTACATGAAGGGGCTCAATACCTTCGATGATCCTCGGCCAGTTGGGCATATTCAAGGTGTATCTGGGAAGCTTGAAATATACGATTCCGAGTTTTATACCTCATTGGGAAGATATGCAATTAGTTGGAAAGATGGGGACGTTGACATTGTCTCTTCCGCGTTTACAAGCTTTGGGGGACTTTTTTTCTTAGGTGGAAATATGAAAGTTGTCAATTCTCTCTTCCTGCCTGCACCTCTATCAAGAGATCTGAGCTTCACAGATGGGGTTAGTGCTTTGGCTAATTCCGAGATTGAATTAACAGCCTCAACGTTCGTCTATTCTGTGAATGAGTGTAAGCCACCTCCTTCCTTGGAATGCGTATATAACACCGATGTCCCGACGCCAACCTTTCGGTCGGGCAATGGAAGTGCAATTGTGTTTAATCAATCCGTTTTGCATGTACAGACAATCAGCCC
>JBALXF010000083.1:0-9054 GCA_036961085.1 Psychromonas sp. | reverse complement strand
GGATGATTTTATCAAAGGAAATGACCTTAAACGGGATTTCGCTGTCCTTGAAAAGTGGATACGCCATTTCCGTAAGCTCAAAATCTTTGTAATCGTGGATGATGCCACAAAAACCTTCTTTCAGGAAATGTTTCAGGAATATCATTACCTTGCATCGCGGTAGCCGTCGTTAACACCCAACAGCCACCTTCACGTGCAATATGGTTCATCGAATTCCCCCAAATTTCACCGCTATCCCATGTTGGGGCGATGTAGATATCTATATCTTGAGCAAATAAGGCATAACGTGCCAATGGCATATAGTTTTCCCAACAAATTAAACAGCCAATTCTACCAACGGGCGTATCAACAACTCTCAGTCCACTCGCATCTCCAAAGCCCCAAACCATCCGCTCTGGATTGGTTGGCATTATTTTTCGATGTCTATTCAAAATAGAACCGTTTGAGCTAATCACCACGACTGTATTGAACAATGTTGTGCCACTAAACTCGGAATCAAGCTCGTTCATGCCGATCACAACAACAATATTATTTCTAGCTGCCGCTTCACAGATTGGATCAAGATCACCGTTTGTTATATTGACTGCATTATTTCTTAATTTTTCGTGGATGGTATTGCCGAGCGCCATATCTCCGCCCGGGCGAAGCCGCCATATCCAAGTAGGGTAACCGGGCAGAAAAGCCTCGGGAAATACGACCAGTTGTGCGCCTGCATCTGCTACTTCGTTAATCGTTTGTATTGCTATCTCTATTGATGCCGCAAGATCGAGAAGTACTGGTGGTTTTTGTGAAATTGCAATTGATATCTCCATGATTGTTCTCCTTACATTATTAGTTGGTTAAGTAATGTGTTCTTCAGGGAGATGGAAGCTCTTGTTATAAACCACTAAGACCATGAAGTGCATTTCATATTGTTTGACCGTATTAAAAATTAATTAAATCGTAATCAAATAATAGTTTAATTATTCATCTAATACGTCACCTGAACCTCCTGCTTGTTCAGGTAAATCCTTCATCTTAGGTAAACCATCTTGCATTCGCAGCACTGTCTCTTGATAATTAACATGCAGTACGGGCTCAAAGGGAAAGTCGGGAATAACCGCAGCAGATACATCCGTCAAGCCCATTTCAGGATGTTCAGTAAAGAGGTGACCACCACAGGATTTACACCATTTACGCGTGCTACCTGGGGTTTTATTGTAACTGCCAATGTTATCTTGTCCCTTTATGATTTTAATTGTTTCAGGTGTCCATAAAGTAAAAGCACTCACAGGTGCTGAAGACCAGTGACGACATGACTCGCAATGGCAATAAGCCATAAGAGCAGGTTTGCTGGTAACTGTAAATTGCACTTCTCCACAAAAACAGCTGCCATTGTATGTTGAGTGATTGTTCATGATGAATCCTCTTTTTAGCGATGGGATACATTAAGTAAAGCAGTTGCTCTATAGTTAATAAAGTACGGAAAACGTAGTTTAAGCTACGAAAACTGTAGTGCCTGTAAATTGAATAAGGGGATAGGTATGAAAAGTTATGGGCAGTTTTGCCCAATAGCCAAAGCCTGCGAAGCGTTAGGTGAGCGTTGGACACTTTTGTTAATAAGAGAATTATTATGTGGTAGCCACCGATATAATGATTTCAAGCGTGGTTTACCGTTAATTTCACCGACAATGTTATCGCAACGTCTCAATATTTTACAAGAACGAGGTTTGTTAGAACTTAAACATTCCAGTGATAATAAAAGTCGAGAATATCATCTTACTCAGGCAGGACGTGAACTTGAGCCTATCGTTATGGGACTTGGAGAATGGGGTGCTCGATGGGTACGCAGTCAGATGTCTGATGATGATTTGAGTGTTGAATTATTAATGTGGGATATACGTCGAACCATAAATAGTTCGGCATTATTGGATGGACGTACTGTATTGCATTTTGAATTTACAGACCTAGATAAAACCTACAGAAATTGGTGGGTACTAGCAGAAGAAGGTGATATCGACCTATGTGTTGATGACCCTGGCTTTAATCCTGATGTGACATTTATTAGTGATCTCAAAACGATGACCCAGCTATGGTTAGGCGATACGACGATTAAAAAGGCAGAATCTAATCAGAAGTTAATGCTTAGCGGCTCATCACAATTGATACGAAATATTTCACAATGGTTCGTGTTTAGCGGTTTTTCTACTATCAAGAGTGGTTTTAACTAAAATAAAACGTATCTGCTCTGGCTAAGCCTATTGATGAAGTAAATCCATGTACTTCATTGCTACGCAACTAGCTAAAGCGATTCAAATATGCTCCAGACATATTTGTTATCGTTAAAAATGCTCACAAAATCATCGGGAATGAATTTGAACATCCGAAAGATGGCCCGAAGGGCATAGCACAGGACGTGCGCAGTATTTAAACCACTAAACTGCGCTTTTCGCCTTGAACTAAGATGGCTTAGCCCAGAGTATTTACTCCATATTTTTATATAAACACCTCAAATCAGAATAGTTACAATTAAATTTGTTCCTGCTCTGATGTTTGTCGCTACAATCTTGTTTAACAGCCATTTTGTTAGGCTCTGTCACAATAAATTAATTTTACGTTATGAGAAGTGAATGAATATACGTCTTACCGGTTTGTTTAACCATATCCGAAACTTTCCAACGCCAGTTGCGGGTTTAGCTTTAGGGATAGCTAGTATTGGCATGATCCTTGACACTGAATTAGGCATGCATGGGGTTATTCAAATAGTGACAGCCAGCATTTCAACTGTGTTACTAGTTATCTTAGTAACTCGCTTTATTGTCCATCCAAGTTCATTACATCAAGACTTAAAACATCCAGTTGTTGGTAGCGTCGCGCCAACGTTTTCGATGGCCTTAATGTTAGTAAGTAATGCCATTTTCAAATATCACAATGAGTATTTGGGGCATATTTTGTGGATAATTGCCGTTGGTATTCACGTGATTTTTTTACTGATATTTATTTATCATCGAATGCTAAAATTTAACTGGGAACATATGGTACCTAGCTGGTTTGTTCCCCCTGTTGGTATTATTGTGGCTAGTGTTTCTTATCAAGGCGAAATGAGCGGAATCTTGTTTAACATAGCAGAACTTTGTTTATATTTTGGATTGGTGTGTTATGCGATCATGCTGCCCTTAATGTTCTATCGAATCGTGTTTAAAGAAAATATTCAACAGGGAGCCCAGCCAACTATCGCTATTTTGGCGGCTCCAGCAAGTTTATCCATCACTGGTTATTTGAGTTTAATAGAAGAACCATCAGCATTGGTTATACTAGTGTTGTTTGGTATTGCTGTGTTAATGACGTTTATTGTGTATGTCTCTTTCGCTAGATTATTATTTCTACCCTTTACGCCAGGTTTTTCCGCATTTACTTTTCCGATGGCAATTGGTGCTACGGCATTATTCAAAACAGCAGAACAATTGGAGATATGGGGGGTTGCGGCTAAGGATGTTAGCGAGGTAATTTTACTGGCTAATATCGAATTGCTTTTAGCAACTGTGGTTATTAGTTATGTGACCATTCGATTTGTATTGTATTTTTTAAAAGCGAACGCTAATGAATAAACTAAATGAAACACTCTTCTTTAAAATGCTTATAGATATGTAATTGCGGTCAAAGATATGACGAACACTGCTCTCAGCTAACAACATATTGAGACTGATTTTTTATGTAGATGCAATAAATCAGTTTCTAACTTACCAAGCCTATTGTACGTTCTACTAACCTAAAACTGGCTAAGCTGCCAATGAAATATGCTAATTAAAGAGCCAATCATTTTGTATTTTTAGCTGTTAATTAATTTTCGATAAATAGCTAAAAAATCTGTGGAAAATCGATAAATAATAACAGTTACAAGTAAGTTTAAATATTTAGTATCTGACAATCTTTAAAGGTAGTGAGAGCTGGATATATTAAATTTTTTGTTTAGAGTTTTTGTTCTGATATAAACATTATTTTCTTCGAAAATAGAAAATTTTACTCGATAAATACAAGCCAAGCTATATTCCGCAATTAAATAGAAACTTACAGAATTTTAATATTTTGTTTATTTTTGTGACACTTGTGTGACATTGGTCTATTGTTTTCTAGACAATATCTTTATGTACAACTTGATAATCTAAGTAGGTACTTATGAGTAGATGGTATGATAAACGACCTCAATTAGGGTTGGAGTTAGATCGCTTTAAACTAATGAATCCTCTTGTTAGGGAACCGATTTTAAACGAGTTGATAGAGTTGGTTAAACTAGAACAACCAAGTCTTCTTAGTGTAGAAAATGCTTATTCTTTTCGTTTTGATTCTTTTAGGTTACGTTGGTATGAGCATGATCCTCATTGTTGGTTTTTATTTAATATCTTAGAATCTGCTGATATCAATGTTATTGATTCGGTTGAAAATCATTTCGATAATACATTATCAGTTGTTCGTAAATAAAAGTAATAATTGACTAAGTGAAGTTTAACTGAGTATTTTATTAGTCAGAAATTCTTTTATGGCATGTTTCTTTATTTAAGTGATAAATTCGTGCCATAAATATTATCAATAACACTATTTCCTGCCGGACTACCTTCTTAGTATAAATAAAATTAAAAGCCATTACTCCTATACAAATTCCATAACAATAATAAGTCAGAGCAAGAAAGGTCTCCCATATCCATATCATTTTTTACCGCTATAGCTTCTAAAAATCCAATCAAAGAGATCCAGATGAAAAAAGTACTATCAATTTCAACAATAGTATCAGCATTCACAATTTGTATATCAGCAACAGCAAGCACTACATTATGGAAAGTATTAGAAGAACCAGAGCCTGAAAAAGCGAATAAATATGATCACAAAGCGACTGAGATTTATGCGGAATATGATGCAGATGGGGTGTGGAAAGTGGGATTAAATCAACAGTTATCTCAAAACCTTGTTGTAGGGGTGATGACAAATACGGATGATTGGCTTGCCTTAGATATAACTGTAAGTGCTCAGCCTCAAGAGGGATTAACAGTGGGACTTACTGGCGAATATGGTCGCTTTGATGTATCTGCTCAAGATAATAAAATGATAGCGGCTGACACTTATTGGATACTTGATGCTTTCTTGATTAAGCAAGTAGATGATACTGCCTCTATATGGTTTGGTGGTAAGCGAGAAGAGGGCGAGGGCAATTTCAGCAATTCGGACTATACACAAAATTCCTTTTATATTGGGATCTCGAAAGACCTACATGAAAGCGTTATAGGTATGAATATACCTATAACGCCCTAGATGATAAAGGTCGTGATATTGCGAGTGGTTCGGATAGAAGTGGCAAGATGGATGAACATGAGCTTGGTTTTTATATGAATATCAATTCATCTCCTGTGCAGCTATATATCAAAGCAATCTATCAGGATCCAAAGTCTGCAGGCTATAACGGGCGTACAGAAAGGAATGGTTCGGTACACTGGGTTTAATTTAAGCTTTTATTTGATACGACTTGGCCTTTCGGGGCTATAACTTAAGTCTGTACAACAAAGGGTAAACCACTTCTCTGTAGATTCTTTTTCAATAATTCACTTAGATACTGATGCCACATTCAGTAAAACATATACTTTCCTATATGCCTAAAAACCGTAAAGGCAAGCTAACTATTAAATATGTAAATAGATTCTATTTTGGATAATTAAAAATTCAATGTGAATATGCTTGAAATTCATACGATAAGGAATTGTGGCATGTTTGGGTTATTCAGAAATAAAACAAAGTATTGGAAGTTAAAGGATGACTTTCATGGAAAAATTGCAAACTTTATAGGTGAGACAAGTGGATTCATTAACGGTGCATCAATAAGAAGGCATGATCTCAGTGGTGATAGTGTATTAACTCTTTCAATTAATAACTTTGTAAGATTGGAATGGGTATGTATTTACATATCTAACTCTGGGAGAAATATAGCAACTAGTCGAATAAATGTGCAAGAGCAAGTGAACAATAGTGATTATTGTATTGCTGTTACCATCGAAAAAAAAGTTGCCACAAAGTTAGCGGGTCATGGTGGAATCTGCGTTTTATTAGTTATTGATTCAACAGCTAAATATTCGGACATTATTCCAACTAAGGGCTCAAAGTTAGATATATGTGAAGCTATATCGTAACATTGACAAAAGTTTAATCTCGCAGTCATTACTCACACAGTTACAACGCTTTACTTGTTTGGCGGTTTTGAACTGAATTTTCAATTCAAAGCCATTTATTTATTCAAATTTGTTAGCTAATTATAGTTGTTTTATTTCAAGTACAATTTTTCTTATGGCTGTAACCATAGAATAAGTGTCGGAAAGAATGGCAACATAGCGAGGAAAATAAGTGAGCTAACCACCCAGCATGCATTCGCTAAATCTTGATCTAGTTTGAACATAGCAGCAGGTAATATGACAATAAAAGCGATAGGCATTGCAGCCAATAAAACAGCAACTTGTAGCATTAACCCATCGTAGAGTTGTGCTTGTCCTGTTGCCACAACCAGTAAAAAAACAATCGAAGGTAACAGGATTTGTTTACCTAAACTTAATGTTAGCGCGATACGCCAATGTTGTAGAATCGACTTAAAACGAAATACTAAACCTACAGAAATCATTAGACAGAATGTGCCTAATGGAACCAACAGAGACGTGAGTGATTTGAACCAATCAGGTCGCACAACTTCGGTTAAATTTAATGAGACGCCCAGAAGTAGAATAACAAACATGGTTTGCAGAACCGGATCTTGCCACCATGCACGTTTTTTTCGTTTTTTTAACGTTGAAAAGCGTTCCGCATAGGGAAAGAGAAAGCCAAAATAAACGACCTCTTCAAACAACTTAAACAATGGCAACATTGCAAGGCCTGTTTCACCTAAATAAACAAAGACGACGAGTGCACCCACAGCGCCGATATTGGTGAAGCTACCCGCTGGAGCGACTACTGCATGTTGGATATCGGATAACTTAAATAACTTCGATACTAGCCAACCGATTAGAAAACCCGATATCAAAAATATCAGCCCAAAAAAGGGTAACCAAGCCAATAGCCAGCTTTGAATATCTAGTTGCCAGACGGCGAGTAGAACAGATAACGGAATGGTAATACGCATCGCGATAAATACGGTAAATGTTCTGATTTTTGGCGAGTGTTCGGGTAATTGACGACCTAGAATTTGACCAGTTAAAAAACCAAGAATAATAACCATTGAAATAAAAATGATGGGTGTCACTAAAAGATCCTCATAATCTATGTAGATTCAGTATAAAATATAAACGGAGGCTCGAGTATAAGAGAATATATAGGCAGAATATATATCTTTATGATTTGTTGGTGATATTTTCATAATCGCCTCTATTTATGGTGATTATATAGGTAGATATTTATATAGTTATTTGGGGCATTCATCGCAGGTATAAAATTACTATTGACCAACTAAGTAGGTGAGTATTTTTGAGTAGTCTATTACATAGAATAAGTTTGTTTCTTACAAGCAAGATTATATAGATAGTGAGCAGATAGACTTTTATATCGACACCATACTGTGCTTTGTGTTTTATAATCATCGCAGTAGATAACCCTACGGCATAACCCTGCATATACTCACTAACACCCGATATATCTACATCATGTTGGTGCGCTTTAATGCCTGCTATCTCTGAATAGATAGAACATTCAATTGCTTTATGTTGTTCGTTTGTTAATTGAACCCATCTATGTGAAGCTTGTGCAGATGCGATGAAACTTAAGTGTATTAGTGCTGTTATTACTTTTTTCAAAACTTACTTCTCTTTATTAAATTTTTTTTTCATTAGTTTGACTTTTGATCTAGGCACGCAATTGCTATGCCCGAAGTTAGAAAAGCCAATTAACGTAGGGATAGGTTATATTCACTTATAAATTTTCTAGGTTATTGAATAGACAATTTATGTATTGCCTTGCATTGATTGTTTAACTTTGCGTTTTGTAAAGTCTAGGGCTAATAAACATTTTTCAGCCCTATTTCTTTTAAGTTTTCGTCCCTAAATATTAAGGTTATTTGTAACCATTGAGGTGCTTTTTCATTAACTGCAAACTAGACTGTGGCATTTCAATTAATTTAACTTGATAGTTAGCTTCACTCTCAATGTAAGCAATACGAAGAGGAGAAGGCAAGGCATAATTCGGCATAGTTAACTGACAAACTGTGATTATCATTAAGCACGCCATAAACGTTCTGGTTTTTATCCGTTGTATCCAAACGAAAACTACGCCCAGTGTGCTGTAATTGACGAAATTTTTTATGCAGAGCAATATATTTAGCCATGGCATCTTTTTCTGTTTGAGATGCTTTAACAGGATCTAATTCCACGCCCATGTGGCCACTTAAAGCGGTCATTCCCCGTAAATTCATGTGGTGGCAACTACGTGTTGTATGGCTTTCATCTGGACCTATGTGTGCGCCCATTACTTCCGGTGGGGAAAAATAACTCATGTCGCGTTGGATTGCTTGTCGTTCAAGGGCATCATTACTGTCTGATGCCCAGAAACGATGGGTACGTTTTAGGATCTCAAAGTCAATACGCCCGCCACCTGATGAACATGACTCAATTTCAATTTCTGTATGCACTGCAAGTAACTTATCTATCAATGCATACAATGCCTTAGTTTGCCTATTAACGGCGGGTTTTCCGTGGTGTCCAGGTTGCACTAATTCACGGTTCATATCCCATGTTAAGTAAGCGATATTATAACGGCTTAAAAGATTATTAAGTCGCTCATATAAGTAATTAAAGCAATCTGGATTTTGCAGATCTAATAGATACTGCCAGCGACACGATGGCTGTTCGTAACCAGATAATTCTAACAACCAATCAGGATGTTCTCGGTATAAAATAGATTCTTTATTGACCATCTCAGGCTCAACCCAAAGCCCAAACTCCATACCGAGATCATTGATATGTTTAATGACTGGTTCTCAGCCATTTGGATATTTATGATCATCAATATACCAATCACCCAATGCTGTTTTATCTCCATCACGACCAATAAACCAAC
>JBALXF010000082.1:0-9086 GCA_036961085.1 Psychromonas sp. | reverse complement strand
GCAAAAAATCACCTGAGTCATCTACATAAGCATGTAAAATTATAAGCACCAATATGCTTAAAAAACATGCTCTTGTATTTAAAATGAACATTTTCATCATCAAAAACTGATTTGAATTCTCAGTATTACGTATCTATTTTTTGTTATAACCCAATTACGTTATACTTATAAACTTTTCCCCCATTTAATAAACAGAGTCCTTAAAAATGAGTGATCCATTAGATTTAAGCTTAGAGGGTATTGAACAACTTCCCTTGGCTAAATTTACCGAAGATGCCTATCTCAACTATGCAATGTATGTGATCATGGATCGTGCTCTGCCACATATCAGTGATGGCTTAAAACCGGTACAGCGCCGCATCATTTATGCGATGTCTGAACTTGGTTTATCAGCACTTGCCAAATATAAAAAATCCGCACGTACCGTCGGTGACGTTTTAGGTAAATATCACCCCCATGGTGATAGTGCATGTTATGAAGCAATGGTATTAATGGCACAACCCTTCTCTTATCGTTACCCATTAATTGATGGTCAAGGTAACTGGGGTGCACCAGATGATCCTAAATCATTTGCCGCAATGCGTTATACCGAATCACGTTTATCTGCATTTTCAGAGTTATTACTGTCTGAAACCGCTCAAGGTACAACAGACTGGAAACCTAATTTTGATGGGACAATGAAAGAGCCGGTATTATTACCAGCACGTTTACCCCATATTTTATTAAATGGTATTAGTGGTATTGCGGTCGGTATGGCAACAGATATCCCACCACACAATGCGCGTGAAGTTGCGATGGCTTGTTGTCATTTGATTGACAACCCTAAAGCCAACCTTGATGACATAATGGAGTTTGTGCAAGGTCCCGACTACCCAAGTGAAGCTGAAATAATCACCCCTAATCGTGATATTAAAAAAATCTATGAAACGGGACGTGGTAGCTTTAAAAGTCGTGCCGTATATTTTGTAGAAAATAGTGAAATAGTGATAACCGCGCTACCTCATCGTGTTTCTGGAGGAAAAATCCTTAAAGAAATCGCGAAGCAGATGCAGGATAAAAAATTACCTATGGTGGCAGATTTACGTGATGAATCTGACCATGAAAACCCGACTCGCTTAGTGATCATTCCACGTTCAAACCGAATTGATACAGAGTCATTAATGCAGCATCTATTTGCTTCAACTGATCTTGAAGTAAACCATAAAGTTAATTTAAATATGCTGGGCTTAAATCAACGCCCACAAGTGAAAGGTTTAGTTAGAATATTAACCGAATGGCTTGAGTATCGAATGACCACAGTGCGTCGTCGTTTGCAATTCCGTTTAGATAAAATTTTGGCTCGCTTACATATTTTAGAAGGTTTATTAGCCGCTTACTTAAACATTGATGAAGTGATTGAAATAATTCGTACTTTTGATGATGCTAAAGGCGAGTTAATGAGACGTTTTGAACTCTCTGATACACAAGCACATGCAATATTAGAGATTAAATTACGTCAGCTAGCAAAACTAGAAGAAATTCAGATCCGTGGTGAGATGGAGACATTAAGCGAAGAGCAGAAAAAATTAGAACTGCTACTTAGCTCTGAGCGCCGTCTAAAAACATTGATCAAAAAAGAGATCAAAGCCGACGCTGATAAATATGGCGATGATCGCCGTTCGCCATTGATTGAGCGAATTGAAGCAAAAGCATTAACCGAAAAAGAGTTAATACCAAGCGAAGCCGTTACTGTGGTTTTATCAACACAAGGCTGGGTACGTTCAGCTAAAGGTCATGATATTGATGCACATGCACTTAGTTATAAAGCAGGAGATGAGTTCTTAACCAGTGCACAGGGTAGAAGTAATCAAAGCTGTATATTTATCGATGCAAGTGGTCGTGCGTATTCATTAGATGCACATTCATTACCATCAGCGCGTTCTCAAGGAGAGCCATTGACAGGTCGCTTTAATCAGAATCAAAATGTCTCTTTTGTGCTAGCTTTAATGGGCGAAGATACCGATAGTTATATTATTAGCAGTGACCATGGCTACGGATTTATCGTCAAGTTCAGTGATATTAACAGCCGTAATAAAAATGGTAAGGCACTGATCAATTTGACTAAAAATGCATTACTCATGCCACCACAGAAACTCAGCAACACAGCCGGAGATTATTGCTTAAGTATCAGTAATGAAGGACGTATGCTGTTATTTCCAGTGAGTAGCTTGCCAACCTTGAGTAAAGGTAAAGGCAATAAAATGATTAACATCATGTCAGCAAAAGCGACTAACCGAGAAGAGTTTGTTACCATACTGCAAATTATTCCTGTAGGGAGCGCCGTTACCCTGCATGCAGGAAAACGGAAATTAACATTAAAAGAAAGTGACTTAGCCCATTATCATGGCGAACGAGGCCGTCGTGGGAATAAACTACCACGTGGTTTACAACGCGTAGATAAAGTTGAAGTTATTACAGCCGAACAATCAAACCAAGAGATATAAAATATTATGTTATTTATTCTTCGTGCAATTGCGATTATTGCCTGTGTCATATTAATGAGTGTGTATTCAATACTTTACTGCATGCTTAGCCCACGCAACCCTAAAAACACCTACCATTTTGCACAGTTATTTAGCAAAATGTCATGGTTAGTAGGATTAAAAGTAACTATTCGTATTCCCGAAAGTGCGAAAAATAATGGCTCAGTTGTATACCTAGCTAATCATCAAAATAACTATGACATGGTCACCACTACGGGTGCGGTATTACCTAACTCTGTGACTATTGGCAAAAAAAGTTTAGTTTGGGTGCCTTTCTTTGGCATCATCTACTGGTTAACAGGTAATATTTTGATTGATCGTAATAATAAAGATAAATCCCGCAATACTATTAGTGAAGTAGCAGATCAAATGCGCTCTAAAAATTTAGCCGTATGGATTTTCCCAGAAGGAACACGTAGCCGTGGACGTGGTTTAATGCCATTTAAAATGGGCGCATTTCACACCGCATTACAAGCTGGCGTAAATGTTGTCCCTACTGTAGTTTCAAATACCCATAATCAAGTAAACTTGAACCGTTGGAATAACGGAGAAGTGATTGTGGAAATGTTAGAGCCGATTGATATTACACAATATAAAAAACGTGAAATTCGCCGTTTAATGCAAGATTCTCACGCTATAATGTTTGAAAAATACCACCAGTTAAATCAAGAAGTAAACCGACCAGATACTAATGCAGAAGATGGCGATAAATAGGAATATATAATGGAAGAAACATTAAGTTATGAAGAGTTACTTGCTGAGTTTCAAGACGAAACCGAAGAAATAGTTGAAGCTATCTTAGAAGATGGTAGTAACCCTGATGCTGTTTACATGATTGAACATCATCTTTCCTGCAGCGATTTTGATGTATTAGAAAAAGCGGCAGTTGCTTGCTTTAAGAAAGGTTACGAAGTAACTGATCCTGAGGAGCTTGAACTAGAAGATGGTTCAATTATCTTAGCTTTTGATGTTGTTGTTGAAATGAATTTAGACGAAGACTCTATTATGGACGATGTCGGAAAGTTGCTTACTTTAGCACAGTCATTTTCTATTGATTACGATGGTTGGGGTACTTACCCAGAAGAGTAATCACTAAGCCCTAGATACTAAAAAGCCGCAACAAGTTTGCGGCTTTTTTACAGTAAGTAAACAAGTAAGGATAGTAAGCCCTTACCTACCCCTTTTAACTTTATTCTTGTGATTCTGCAGATTGACTTAGCTCTTGCGCTTTTTCAATGAGAGAATTCTTTAATACCATTGCTTCAATTTCTAAACCGAATAAATTTTCATCCCAGTTTACACCAGCAAAAACTTTTTCTTTTTGCATACCATCTAACCAAGAATCTAAAAATACAGAAAGAGAAATAGGCTGTACTTCATACTCAGCCCACTCTTCATTTCGTAATTTTTTAGCAGAATCAGCATCTGACCAAAATAAGTAAACAGCCTGTGCATCAGCATTATCATGGGCATGGCAGTTAGCCCATCCAAGTTTTTCATCAAACAAACCAAATAATTCATCCGTTTGATTTACTTGTTCAACAAATATCTCTGCATTTTTTAAATACTGTTCTTTCATTTTATTTCTCGATATCGATAGTTTTAACGTCTAATTTTTTCTCTAATTCAGCAAACTTAACTTCCATAGCGGCAAGTTTTTCACGTGTACGTAGCAATACATGTGTTTGCACATCAAACTCTTCACGGCTAACCATATCAAGTTTACCTAGTTGTGCTTGCAATACTTGCTTAACTTTACGATCGACCTCTTCACCAAAACTTTTTACACCTGGTGGCATCGCATCACTAACTTGTTTCGCAATCTCTTCTAATTTCTGTGGGTTAAACATGGCGTTACTCCTTAAATTTGTCTCTATTGTAAACCTGACCTTTATTAATTTCTATGCTGAAATTCGCTTATTCACCATTATACGCAACCCATTTTCTATATCTTGAATTAAGCACGTTAAAACAAAGGTTTTAAATCCAAATAATGGCAAAGGATTGTTTAGAAAAGATCGGGTATATTGTCTCTATGTATGAGGGTGCGAGGTACAAGCTATGAGCTATCAAAAATGGGTTATCATCTTTGTTACTTATTAGGCTAAATCGGTAGGCAAATTTAACCTGGTCCTTAAAGTTGTCGACTCATTTTATAATAAGCAACGTCTGATTTATAAAAACATTCTCCTTCAATGCTAAACCCAAAGCGCGTATAAAAATCAACCGCACTGGCTCTAGCATCAAACCAAAAGGTTTTAAAGCCTTTATCGGTTAAATCAGTGAGAAAGAAGTCAATTATTAGACTGCCCGCGCCCTGCCCCTGAAACTCTGGCAAGGTTGCAAACTTCCTTAACCTAATGGTGTCCCCATCAGGGTAAAGCGAAGCAACAGTAATTATTTGGCGATCCTTAACAACAGCAAAATGCCATGCTTGCAGGTCATCAGGCACCTTACAAAACTCTGGCGTTTTGTGCGGCCACAGTACTTGATGGCGAATACTCAGTGTTTGCTCGCTATTAATTGCGACTATTTTCAATTTTTTTCCTAAAATACATTAATCTTCAAAGCAGCGATACGCGACTACTTAAATACAACTACATACTCTCTGAACGCTCGTTAATGCATTCATATGACCCCATCTCGAACTCTCTACAAATCCATGGGCGATTTTCATAGATGGTACACATTAAGGTGCTACGATCTACAGCCGAACACCAACCATCTTCTAAACGAGCCATTGTTTCTCCGCCCCACTGATCTCTAGCAATATGCTCTTCTGGCACACCCGTATCAGAAATAATCATCACTTCAAGACGACAACAACAAGCTTGGCAATTGGAGCAAGTTACTTCTTCTGTAGGTAGCGTTTTTACATCAATATTCATAGATAACCACCTTAATTTAAGTTATCTCTATAATACTCCTGTGCGCTTGCTTTTTCGAACATTAAAATCTGCAAGCAATCACAGTTACAATTGGGCTAATTAAGATAAAGTAATATTGATAATAGATTGAGGATTCAAAGGATTAATCTTCGACACAGCCAATAAAGGCGCTTATTAAGGCCTCGTTAACGCGCGTTTTATCGCAACACAGCCCTAAATTAAAAGACTCTAAGGCAAGTGCTGTGGTTAAATTTTTAACGCGATCGCGCACCGGGCTATTTTCAAGCACCACTTCAGGTACAATGCCAACACCACAACCAAGCGCAACCATACTCACCAAGGCTTCATGTCCTGCTACTTTGGCATAAATTTGTGGTTTACCAAGTTTAAATTGGCGATACCAATTATCAAAACGACGTCTGATAACACCATGTTCGGGCAATATGAAGGGGATATTTTTCCAATCAATGACTCTTTGATTAACTTGCTGGCTAACCGCACAGGGAATACCAGGAGTAATGATCGACATAGGAATTTCTGCTAGCTTGATAAAATGTAAGCGTGCTGGCAAATTATCAGGACAGGCAGTGATCGCGAAATCTACTTTATTATGAATTACTTGCTCTACAGCAATAGCACTATCACCAGTATTAAGTTTGATTTCTACCTTTGGATGTAAACGTCGGAAACGCTCTAAAATAGGTGGTAAATGACTATAAGCCGCTGTTACCGAACAAAATAGATTTATCTGCCCTTCAAGTTCAGTTTTACTTTGATTAATTGAACGTTTTAATAAATCCCATTGCGCTATCTGTTGAACAGCATATTCCTTAAATACCAAACCGGCTTCAGTTAATACCACAGAGCGATTATCTCGGATAAGTAGGTTGGCACTTAAGTCTTGCTCAATACGCTGAATACAGCGACTCAGCGTTGACGGACTAACGTGCATCGCTTGCGCTGTTTTAGAGAAATGTAGACTGTTTGCTAGATGTACAAATAATTGTAATGATTTAATATCCATTTTATACCGATTTGACCACGGATAAATCCTCTCGACTAGACCATTCAGTAATTGAACCATCATAAACACAGAGCTGTTCATAACCCGCTAACGTAGCACCTAATGCTAAAATACAGGCGGTAACACCAGAGCCACAACTAAAAATAAGTTGTTGCGATTTTGGTGAAATCGCCTCAAATAATAATGCCAATTGATAAGCATCCTTCATTTTATTATTCTCAAGAATCGTTGATGCAGGTAAACTTTTTGAAGTCGGAATGTGGCCAGAACGCACGCCAACCCGGGGCTCTTTTTCTGCGCCGTCAAATCGCCCCTTAGGTCTTGCATCAACAATACTTTGTTCAGTACGCTGCGTTGCATCTATGACTTGATTTGTGCCACACATTAATGCGCTCTGATAATTTGCTACGAAATCCCCAGTTAACAATGGGGCAATCGCTGATCCACTTTCAACAGGAAGTGATTTGTCTTTCCAAGCAGGTAGACCGCCATCCAATACGCCGATGTTTTCACAGCCCATGACTTTAAACATCCACCAAACTCGAGGACTAGAAAAGATGCCGATACTATCGTAAACAATAATTGTGCTATTGTGATTAATACCTAATTTTTGCGCTGAATCCTGAAAATCATCTTGATTCGGCATCATGTGAGGGAATTCACTGTGTTTGTCACACACTTCACGATTAAAATCAAAGAATCGAGCACCGGGAATACGCTCATTAAACCATTCCATTTGACCATCACGATTAACACTTGCCATATGCCAACTAGCGTCTAACAAAATTAAATTTGGATTATCAATATTATTCTCTAACCAATCAATTGAGACCAGTGGGCTGGGTAATTTTAATAATGACATATACAGAAATCCTAAAGTAAAAGTGTTAATTTAATAACAAGTACAAATATACTTGATGCAGATTTACCAAAAATCAATTTATTTACAAGTAAAGCGTGACATCAACAAGACTCTTGCAATGGTTCTATACACTCACATCACATTTCATAAAATGCAACATGACGTTGTAAATATATCATTTTGCGCAATAAGATTTCTACTATATAGTTCATCCATAATATAAAGCAAATGATAGAAAGTGGATTTTTATTGTTTTTGCATCCTAATCAACTAATTTTTGGAGTGCCTCGGAATGGCTAACTACTTTAATACTCTTCCTCTACGTGAGAAATTACATCAACTAGGTCAATGTCGTTTTATGGACCGCAGTGAATTTGCTAATGGCTGTGAATTTATTAAAGGTTGGAAAATTGTTGTTGTTGGTTGTGGTGCACAAGGCCTTAATCAAGGTCTTAACATGCGTGATTCAGGACTAGATATCTCTTATGCACTTCGTGGTGCAGCCATCGCGGAGAAACGTCAATCTTTCTTAAATGCGAGTGAAAATGGTTTCGTTGTAGATACTTACGAAAACCTAATCCCAACAGCTGATCTTATTTTAAACCTGACACCTGATAAACAGCATACTAATGTTGTTCAAACAATAATGCCTCTTATGAAAGAAGGCTCTACACTTGCTTACTCACACGGTTTCAATATCGTAGAAGAAGGTATGCAAGTACGTGAAGATATTACAGTTATCATGGTAGCGCCTAAGTGTCCTGGTACTGAAGTTCGTGAAGAATACAAACGTGGTTTTGGTGTACCAACTTTAATCGCTGTACACCCTGAAAATGATCCAAAAGGTCAAGGCCTTGCAACAGCTAAAGCTTACGCAAGTGCTACTGGCGGCGATCGTGCTGGTGTACTTATGTCATCATTTGTTGCTGAAGTTAAATCAGATTTGATGGGCGAGCAAACAATCCTATGTGGCATGTTACAAACAGGTGCTATCTTAGGTTATGAAAAAATGATTGCTGATGGTATTGAACCAGCTTACGCATCAAAACTAATCCAATATGGTTGGGAAACAGTTACTGAAGGCATGAAATACGGTGGCATCACTAACATGATGGATCGTTTATCTAACCCAGCTAAAATCAAAGCATTCGATATGTCTTTAGAACTTAAAGAAATTCTACGTCCACTGTTTAATAAACATATGGATGACATCATCGAAGGTGAATTCTCAAAAACTATGATGGAAGATTGGGCTAATGATGACAAGAATCTTCTACAATGGCGTGCAGCAACAGCTGAAACAGGCTTTGAAAAGCAAGCAGCTGGCGACATGGAAATTGATGAGCAAGAATTCTATGACAACGGTATCTTCCTTGTAGCTATGATTAAAGCAGGTGTTGAATTAGCATTCGAAGCAATGACTGCATCAGGTATTATCGATGAATCAGCTTACTACGAGTCGCTACATGAAACTCCGTTAATCGCAAATACGATTGCACGTAAAAAACTTTACGAAATGAATGTTGTTATCTCTGATACTGCTGAATACGGTTGTTACTTATTCGACCATGCAGCAAAACCACTATTAGCTGATTTTGTTAAAGCATTAAGCCCAGAAATGTTAGGTAAACCGCTTACGGTTAAAACTAACTCTGTAGATAACGCACGTTTAATCGAAATCAATGATGAAATTCGTAATCATCCTGTTGAAGTCATTGGTAAGAAATTACGTGGTTACATGACAGATATGAAAACAATTGTTGAAGCTTCTTAATTCTTCTGAATTAAAT
>JBALXF010000081.1:0-9112 GCA_036961085.1 Psychromonas sp. | reverse complement strand
GTAGTACAGCTTTTAACGCGACAATATCGAAACTACAGGCCCAGCCCATCATGAGGTAAATAATCATCTGGCATATCTTTACGATTAAGCCGGTAAAATATATTTCAGATAAGATGCCAATCAAGGCCAAAGCCCACACGATACTAAGAATTAGTATGCCGGAGGAACTGCTAAGACTAATTAGCATAAATGGAGTGTAGGTGCCGGCAATAAGCAAATAGATAGCAATATGGTCGAACAATTGGAAAATGTTTTTTAAATGGGAAGGAGGAAAACTATGATAAAGCGTGGACATGCTATATAGCAATACTAAAGTAAGGCCAAACATGCTAAAACTAAAAATGATAGTCGGGTCAGATGTTTGCAAACTCACGGTCAATAGTGAGCCTAGGGCCATCAAAGAGAAGACGGTACCCACAAGGTGCGTTATGCTATTAAGCCTTTCTCCACGGTACATATATCACCTATTATTACTCTAATTAATTAACAATAGTTGATTAACAATATATGTCTATATAAATTATAGCGATAACTGTAATGGTTAAATTAGCGGTTCATTAAGTTGCGCTGCATAACGATTAATGAAGGCTTGTTGGTTTTCTTTAAACGCTTTTATGCAAGACATGCAGATGCATGATTGTCGTTTCAGGTGATCTGGCACCAACTCTGTTAGTTCAGTTGGTATTCCTTGATCCATACACCAACACGGATTTTCTTCAAATGCCATACACTCATTGGGACCATGGCAAAATACACATACCTGAGTATCAATAGTCATTTTTTTCTCGCTTATATCTCGGTTAAATCTTTAATTAAACCATTAGTGATAATATTTATTTTCTCGCTATTAAATAACATAGCCTATAAAAAAGGCGACTGCATTAGTCGCCTTTTGAATAATTTAGAAGTTCACTTCAAAATTATATTTGTTTACCGTATTAACTTAATCGTTATTCAGCTACAGGGTATTTAATCTCAGCATTTGCCATTAACAATGAGATTAAAGACTGATAAGTCGCTTCTGATGTAGAACGCGCTAATACTTGCTCAATTTGTAGTTGGTATTCGTTACTTTCTAGTGATGCATCAGCTTCAATCACTTCCGATAACTCAATCACTGCAAAATCACCCGTGCTAGTTGATACCGAATCATAACTAAACTGCCCTGCTTCAGGTTTTGCTAACTTAAATACACTTTGTAGTACTTGGTAATCATAATCACGACTATCTCGCGAGAATGTAACATCAGTACTGAAAGCTAATTCTTTCTCAGCTAGCAAACTATCAACAGATTCTGCTGCATTTAGTTTTTCAATAATAGTGTCAACATAAGCTTGTGCTGCTTGACGCGCTTTTTGATCTTGTAACTGCATTGCTATTTGCTCTGAAACAGCTTCAACTGGCTGTAAAGAAGCAGGCTCGTATTCATTAACACGAACAACAACTGATTTAGTTTCTGAAAGCTCAATAATATCGGAGTTCAAACCATCTTCACGAAAAATAGGATCAAACACTATCTGTAAAACTGCATTATCAGCTAACGCTTCAGGTGCGGTTTCAGCTGAGAACAATTCAGTTCGTTGTACTTGCGCATCAATTGAAGCCGCAGCTTCTTCAAGATTATCAGGCACTTCAAACGCAATTTCACTTAAGCTCTGGTGAAGTTCGTAATAAACTTCATTCATTTTCTCTTGTTGTAATGCAACTTCAACTTGATTTCTAACTTCCGTTAGCGGCAATCTTTGGCTTTCTTCGATATCAAGTAATTTAATAATGTGATAACCGAACTCAGTTTCAACTAGACCAGATAAAGGTGCACTTTCAGTTAAAGCAAAAGAAGCTTCATCAAAAGCAGGGTCCATTACACCACGTTCAAACCAAGTTAATTCACCATTGTTTGTCGCTGAGTAAGTATCGTCAGATTTTTCAGTTGCTAGTTTCGCAAAGTCAGCGCCACTTTGAAGCTCAGTTAAAATAACTTCTGCTTTTTCTCTGCTTACCTCACTACCGCCCTGTATTAAGATATGAGCTACTTTGCGACGTTCGTTACGTTGGTAGTCAGAACTGTGCATATCGTAGTAATCTTCAATGTCAGTTTCTAAAACAACGATGCGATCCGTTAATTCAGTTGCATCTAATAATACATATTCAAGACTAACTTGTTCTGCAGTTTGGAATAAATGTGAATTACTCTCATAATATGCAGCAATTTCTTCTTCTGTTGCAGGCGTTGTATCAGCAAAATCATTTGCATTAACCGTTAATACTTTAGCAATGCGCTGTTGCGCTTGTAACAGATTAACTTGTTCAACTTCTGAAGGCAGAACAAACTCACTATCAACTAACATAGTTAATAGCTGACGACGCGCCAAATCTTGTTTTAAGCTTTCACTAAACTGTGCAGGCGTATAACTAGCTCTACGTAATAAAGATAGGTACTGTTCGTTGTTAAACTTACCATCTACCTGAAATTCAGGCATTCTACGGATTTCATCTTTAACTTGATCATCACCGATACGTAAACCCATATCATTAATTGCTTGAGCAATTAGGCGTTCCGTAATAAGTGTTTGCGTCGCTTGAGCCCTAATTTGTTGAATAAAATTGGGTGTAGAGGCAAGAAGTTCAAATTGCTCTCCGTATTGCTGTTGTAAATTAGCACGTTCGTTTTGGTATGCTTGTTCAACACTCGATTGGCTAATTTCTTCACCATTAACTACTACGGCAACAGGTACACTGCTACCACCGATATAACTACTTACTCCCGCTAAGGCAAAAGATAAGATAATAACAATTAGTATTACTTTTGCTGCAACACCTTGTGAGCCTTCGCGCATTTTATCTAACATAACTACTCTTCTCTAATAACTTATTTGCCAATTAAATACTTACACATTTATTGTGATGAAATAATAATTATTGTACCTACATTTAAACAAAAAAGCGCATCATATGACGCGCTTATTTATACCCTGTTTATCTTAAAATAGATTTAAAAATAGACTGGGCATAAGATAATTCAAATTACTAATTATGCGTTGATTGCATCTTTTAATGATTTACCAGCTTTGAATCCTGGAACTTTAGCTGCAGCGATTTGAATTGGTTCATTCGTTTGTGGGTTACGACCTGTGCGTGCTGCACGTTCTTTAACTGAAAAAGCACCGAAACCGATAAGTGATACGCTATCACCTTCAACCAATGCATTGGTAACGCTTTCAATAAACGCATCAAGTGCACGACCAGCAGCCGCTTTAGAAATATCAGCACTTTCAGCGATGTTATCAATTAGTTGACCTTTGTTCATTTTTTATCTCCAGATTTATTATTCTAATGTTTACCATGAAATTGGCATTTTTGTAGGCATAAATTTAACGGTTATAAGGCTACGTTGCTATTGAAAAGGGTGCAAGTAAAATTATATAAAACTCTACTCAAACCCCTTACTTTATGCGGTTTATCACCTATTTAGCGTCTTTTTCAACCGAAAATCCTTTCAAACTTTCTGCAAGAGCATGTTCTAAAACTTCATCAATCCAACGAACTGGTACTATTTCCAACTGATTTTTGATGTTGTCAGGTATATCTTCTAAATCACGAGTGTTTTCAAAAGGTATTAATACCTTTTTAATACCGCCACGGCGAGCTGCTAAAAGCTTCTCTTTTAGGCCCCCAATCGGTAATACTTCACCACGTAACGTGATTTCCCCGGTCATTGCAACATCTGCACGAACAGGAATACCTGTTAGGCTAGAAATCAATACAGTACACATAGCTGCGCCCGCACTTGGCCCATCTTTTGGTGTTGCACCTTCAGGTACATGCACATGAATATCGCGTTTTTCATGGAAATCAGCGTTAATACGCCACTCTCCACATCGCGATCTCACTACCGACATAGCCGCTTGAATTGACTCTTTCATGACGTCACCCAATGAACCAGTGTAAGTTAATTTCCCTTTACCTGGCATAGAGGTGGCTTCTATAGTTAATAGCTCACCACCAACTTGTGTCCATGCAAGACCTGTTACTTGACCGACTTGATTACTCGAGTCTGCTTTACCGAAATCGTAACGGCGCACACCTAAATAATCTTTTAAATTATCAATGTTTACTTCAACGTGCTTAATTGATTTTTTCAGTAAAATTTGTTTCACTACTTTACGACAAATCTTTGAAATTTCGCGTTCTAAAGCACGCACACCCGCCTCACGAGTATAATAACGAACGATACCAATGATGGCACTATCATCAATGCTTATTTCACTGTCTTTTAAGCCGTTTCTTTTAACTTGTTTACTAGTAAGATGTTGCTTAGCAATATTCATTTTTTCATCTTCGGTATAACCCGATAAACGAATCACTTCCATACGATCTAAAAGAGGACCTGGGATATCCATTGAATTTGATGTTGCGACAAACATGACATCAGATAAATCATAATCAACCTCTAGATAATGATCATTGAATGAATTATTTTGTTCTGGATCTAATACTTCTAGCAAAGCAGAAGCGGGATCGCCGCGCATGTCTGACGCCATTTTGTCGATTTCATCAAGTAAGAAAAGTGGATTTTTCACTCCTACTTTACTCATTTTTTGAATTATCTTACCTGGCAATGAACCAATATAGGTACGACGGTGGCCACGGATTTCAGCTTCATCACGAACCCCACCTAATGCCATACGGATATATTTGCGGCCCGTAGAGCGTGCAATTGACTGACCTAATGACGTTTTACCTACACCTGGAGGACCCACTAAACATAAGATCGGCCCTTTTAGTTTATTGATACGTGTTTGTACCGCTAGATATTCTAAAATACGTTCTTTAACATCTTCTAGACCGTAATGATCTGCATCTAAAATCTCTTGTGCTTTAGCAATATTCTTTTTAACAGGTGAGCGTCTTTTCCAAGGTACATTGACTAAGCTTTCAATATAAGTACGGATAACACTTGCTTCTGATGACATTGGCGACATCATTTTCAGTTTCTTCAGCTCAGAAGTTGCTTTTTCTTTTGCTTCTTCTGACATGCCCGCTTGTTCAATTTTTTCAGCCAATTGCTCATGGTCGTTAGGTCCATCTTCAGATTCACCTAGCTCCTTTTGAATGGCTTTCATTTGTTCGTTAAGGTAATACTCGCGTTGGCTGCGTTCCATCTGTTTTTTAACACGTGAACGAATACGCTTTTCAACTTTTAGAATATCTTCTTCATTTTCCATCATCGCCATTAAATATTCAAAACGCTCAGTGATAGAGTTTAACTCTAGTGCGGTTTGTTTATCTTCAAGGCTTAAAGGCATATGAGCAGCAATGGTATCGGCTAATCGCTCAGCTTCATCAATACCATTTACCGAAGCAAGCACTTCAGGTGGAATTTTTTTATTAAGTTTGATATATGATTCAAACTGATTCATTACTGTACGTAATAAAGCTTCTTCTTCATCATCTGCTATTTCTTCACTTTCAAGTAGGTTTACTTCAGCAAAAAAATAGTCATCATGCTCAATATTTTTAACCAGTTGTGCACGTTGTACACCTTCAACCAATACTTTTACTGTGCCATCTGGCAGCTTTAATAATTGTAAAATATTTGCAACTGTACCTACGGTATAGAGATCATCAATTTTAGGGTCATCTAATGAAGCTTCTGTTTGCGCCACTAATAATACTTTTTTTCCCTGCTCCATGGCAGCTTCTAAACAACTGATAGATTTTTTTCTACCAACAAAAAGTGGAATAACCATATGTGGATAAACCACTACATCACGTAAAGGTAAGACTGGCAGGGTTAATTGCAGCTCTGATTCAGTTTTCATAATATCCCCAATAATTATTTGCCTACTTACTTAAAATGTAAAACAAACAAATTTAAAATAGCGTAAGAGATAATACTGGGGTATGAATTAATTTTTTCAAGGGGATAATTGAAAAAAGAGAGCATAAAGCTCTCTTTTTTAAGAATTAATATAATATCTGGTTATTTATCAGACGATATTAATTGTGCTTTGTCTTCTGAATAAATTAGTAATGGTTTTGCTTCATCATTAATAACATTTTCATCGATCACAACTTTAGTTACGTTATCAGTTGATGGTAAGTCATACATTGTATCTAACAACACAGACTCAACAATCGAACGTAAACCACGTGCGCCGGTTTTACGGGTCATCGCTTTCTTAGCCATCGCAATTAATGCATTTTCTCTGAACTCAAGTTCAACATTTTCTAAACCGAATAAAGCTGCGTACTGTTTCGTAATTGCATTTTTGGGTGCAGTTAAGATTTCTACTAACGCGTCTTCATCTAGCTCAGTTAATGTCGCAAGAACAGGAAGTCGACCAATAAACTCTGGAATTAAACCATATTTAGTTAAATCCTGAGGCTCAACTTTTTGGAAAGTCTCACTTAATGTAGCCTTAGAATCAGTATCACGTACTGTTGCACCAAAACCAATACCAGCACCCGTATCAACACGTTGCTCGATAATACTGTCTAAGCCAGAGAATGCACCGCCACAAATAAACAATATTTTAGAGGTATCAACTTGGATAAACTCTTGGTTTGGATGCTTACGACCACCTTGTGGTGGAATAGAAGCAACAGTACCTTCAATCAGTTTAAGCAAGGCTTGTTGTACACCTTCACCAGAAACATCACGTGTTATTGACGGATTTTCTGATTTACGGGTAATTTTATCGATTTCATCAATATAAATAATACCGCGTTGCGCTTTCTCTGGATCGTAATCACATTTCTGTAATAACTTTTGAATAATATTTTCAACATCTTCACCAACATAACCCGCTTCGGTTAATGTTGTCGCATCAGCCATAGTAAATGGTACATCTAATAAACGCGCCATTGTTTCAGCTAATAGTGTTTTACCACTACCAGTTGGACCGATTAAAAGAATATTACTTTTACTAAGTTCAACACCATCAGCTACATCACCATGTTTTAGGCGCTTGTAATGGTTATATACAGCTACAGACAGCACTTTTTTAGCAGTGTCTTGGCCAATCACGTAATCGTCTAAATTTGCACGAATTTCATGAGGCGTAGGTAATTTTTTATCGTTTTTTTGTACATCTGTAGCACCTGTAATTTCGGTGATTTCTTCTTTGATAATGTCATCACAAAGATCCACACATTCATTACAAATGTACACAGAGGGACCTGCAATCAGTTTTTTTACTTCATGCTGACTTTTCCCACAAAAAGAACAATAAAGTAGGCTGTTATTATCGCCTTTTTTATCTGTCATGTTATTTCCTTTACTTATTTTCTTTTCGTTAATACTGAGTCAACAATACCATAATCGACTGCTTCTTGCGCGCGCATAAAGTTATCACGATCTGTATCTTGAGTAATTATCTCAATATTTTTGCCGGTATGGAATGCTAAAAGCTCATTCATGCGCTGTTTAGTTGCAAGGATTTCTTTAGCATGAATTTCAAAATCAGATGCTTGTCCTTGGAATCCACCAAGTGGTTGATGGATCATTACTTTAGCATTTGGTAAACAATGACGTTTGCCTTCTGCACCACTAGCTAATAAAAATGCGCCCATACTTGCAGCCATGCCCATACACACAGTGCTAACATCTGGCTTAATAAACTGCATTGTATCGTAGATCGCCATTCCTGCACTAATTGAACCACCAGGAGAATTTATGTAGATAAAAATATCTTTTTCTGGGCTTTCAGACTCTAAAAATAATAGTTGAGCTGCAATAACGTTAGCCATGTGGTCTTCTACAGGGCCCGTTAAAAAGATAACACGCTCTTTTAATAAACGAGAATAGATATCATAAGAACGCTCTCCTTTTGCTGTTTGCTCCACAACCATAGGAATAAGTGCGTTACTAATTGGATCTGTATTTACAGCAAATGGGTTTGACATTTTCTATCCTAATATTATTTATAACTGATTAAATATAAAAATGGCCCGAGTGAAGTCACACGAGCCATTAGAACTAACGGTTTAACTAATAGTATTTAAACTATTTTGCTAATACTTAGACTATTGAGCTGCCGTTTTGTTCATGATTTCATCGAACGATTTGCTCACTACATTTACTGTAGCTTTTTCAATGATAAAATCAACTGCTTGTTCTTCTAATGCAACATTTTCCATGTTCTGCATCATTTCTTTATTATTCTTATAGTATTCAACAACTTCAGCTGGATTTTCGTATGCAGAAGCAGCCGTTTCAATTAGAGTAGAAACTTTTTCAGAGTCAACTTTTAATTCATTAACTTTGATTACTTCACCTAATAATAAACCAACTTTAACACGCTTTTCAGCTTGCTCAGTGAATAGTTCAGCAGGTAGTTCAGGAAGGTTAGCTGGATCCATTTGCTTACCGTAACGTTCCATTGCTTGCTTACGTAATACGTCTACTTCGCTTTCAACTAATGCTTTTGGTACTTCAACTTCGTTATTTTCAACTAATGCGCTTAACACTACATCTTTAGCGCCGTTTTTAAGTACTTGCTCAAGTTCACGAACCATGTTTTTCTTAACGTCAGATTTTAACGTTTCTAATTCGCCAGTTTCAACACCGAATTTTTGTACAAATTCAGCAGTTACTTCTGGAAGAATTTGCTCTTCAACTTTAGTCAGTTTAATTGCAAATTGTGCAGCTTTACCTTTAAGTTGTTCAGCGTGGTATTCTTCTGGGAAGTTAACATCGATTGTGAATTCAGAACCAGCTGCATGACCAACGATACCAGTTTCAAAACCAGGGATCATACGGTTGCTACCAAGTACGATTTGGAATGCTTCAGCTTTACCGCCTTCAAACACTTCACCGTCGATTGAACCTTCAAAATCAAGTGTAACTTGATCATCATTTGCAGCTTCACGTTCAACATCATTCCATTCAGCATGTTGCTTACGAAGAGTGTCGATCATGTTATCTAGATCTGCTTCAGTTACTTCTGCAGTTTCTTTTTCTACAGATAGCTCTTCTAATGCATTTAGAGAAACTTCTGGGTAAACTTCAAATGTAGCAGTGAAAACAAAGTCTTGACCTTTTTCACGTGCACTTGGAGAAAGAGCAGGAGTACCAGCTGGGTTTAATTTCTCAGCCATAATTGCTTCA
>JBALXF010000080.1:0-9134 GCA_036961085.1 Psychromonas sp. | reverse complement strand
CATATGCTCGAGATCGACTAACACAGCGACAAACTCATCACCGCCAATACGGGCGAGTGTATCCCCTTCCCGCAAGGCACTGCTCATCCGATCAGACAATGCGATCAACAATTGATCACCTACATCATGACCTTCGGAGTCATTGATTGCTTTAAATCCATCTAAATCCAAGTAAACGACAGCGAGAGATTGTCCTCTTCTATCACATAGGCTCATTGCATTATGTAATCGGTCAGCCAATAGCACTCGATTGGCTAAATTAGTCAGAGGATCATAATGAACAATATGCTCAAGTTGTTGCTGATGTTTCTTCATTTGGGTAATATCAGAGAACAGAGCAACATAATTCTGTATGACACCGTTAACATCAGATACCGCACTGATTGTCACTAGCTGAAAAAATAGCTCTCCATTTTTACGTTTATTCCAGAGTTCACCAGTCCACTGTTTTTTTTCTAATAATGACTTCCACATAGCACTATAGAAATCTCGACTTTGCTGCTCCGATTTTAAAATACGTGGATTCTTACCTAGAACCTCTTCACGACCATAACCTGTAATTTGGCTAAAGGTATCATTGACTTCTATGATGTCCCCCTTAGTATCAGTGATCATGATGCCTTCTCGCGCGTGGGTGAAAACACTGGCAGCAAGTTTTAATTGTTCTTCGGATTTTTTACGCTCTGTAATGTCGATAAACTCGATTACTCTAGCTGCCTTACCTTTATAGGTAATATTCTTTCCCTTGATATAAAGCGGATACTTAGAGCCATTCTTTCGTACACCAATGCTTTCATAGCTATTTGTATAGCCATTGCGCATATTTTCACGGACAAGATCAAGCTGTTCTAATGCAATCAGATCCAGACCATTCATGCCTATCAATTCGGAATATCTGAAACCCGTGATACCCGATAAGCCATTATTACACTCAAGAATTAGACCTTGATCGTGGATGATAATACCACCATAAGAAGCCTCACATAGTGCTTTAAAGCGCTCCTCACTGTGAGTCATACGACGATTAAAACGATGCAGATAAAAAGTAATATAGCAAGCCAGAGTCACTAATATAAGTGCAACAATCAGCGCAGGAAAAACCCAAGCTGGGATCTTACTAACACTGGTGTCATAGATAAAACCATCAAGATAGTTATCATTTTCAACCAAACCTGCGGTTACGAAAGTATCTGCCATATGCTGCCAACGGCCCGGATTCATATGACCTATTTCGATTAGATTCGGAAAAATTAATTTACGCATCTCAGCGGCTTCAAAGCGCAGATGTTCACGGCTTTTGTTGACTTGGTATTTAGTGATTAGAAGCTCGATCAGCTCTTCAGGGTTGTCCATCGCATAACGCCAGCCCTTTAATGTTGCACGGCGCATCGCTTCTACACGCTCAGGGTGGTTACGCAACTCCTTCTCAGTAGTAAAAAATATATCGCTATAAAAATCAACCCTGTAAGTTATCGGTTCTATAATGTTATATGCAATATTATGTTTTTTAAGAAAAAATGGCTCGTTATTGGTATAGGAATTAAATGCATCAACCTTACCAGATATAAGATCCTCAATCTTATAACTGCTGGGGAGGATACTGAGTTGCGAGAGCGATATTCCTTCATTAAGAAACATGGTCAGGAAGTCTGCATCTTCACTGATATTCGCCAGCATGACTTTTTTCCCGATCAGATCGTGTACCGAACGGATCCCCGAGCTTTGCAATGTTAGCAGAGCCGATGGCGAGTGCTGGAATATCACGGCAAGCGCAACTAGAGGTTCACCCAGCAGCCGCTGCTGAAGTACTTCAGCATTACCCTCTGCGTATTGGGCTCGCCCCGATAATACTTCAGGTACAGGTTGATGATCCGGATCACCTGCATGCAGCCGAACTTCGAGCCCTTCATCTTTATAAAAACCCTTTTCTAGCGCGGCATAGTAACCGGCAAACTGAAACTGATGATGCCAACGTAACTGCAAATCTACAACATTATACTGCGAAGACTCTGCATTTGTTACGGGTACCCAAGAGATTAGGCTAAGCCCTAAGCAAAAAAAGATAATGCGGGTGATTGACAAAAGCAGAATTTTTTTATCGAGTGAGGGTAAACCAACCACCAGCTTTTTGGCAGGAAAAATCATCATCTAGCAGAACTTAACGCTGGCAAGATATTAAGTCCCATCAATAATGCTCCCAGACAAGGGAGTAAAAATCACGTAATTATTAATGCGGATAAAATTTTAATATTAGCATTCCTTTGCTGGGTAAATTTAGCTTCAAATTCCATTAGTTAGAATTAACGGCAGTTTTTAATTCTAACTGTTTCCTGTAAATATTTATAGCATCCCCCTTATCATAAATCAGTAAATTGTGATGATTAAGTGAGTTTATTTGCGATAATTGCTTAGTTCCATTTCCATAATTGTTACCCAGCAGGATTTCTGCTTTTGTTTAATCCTTAATATGCTTAGTGATAGATTACTAACGCAAATTACAACATTAGCCTATCCAGCTAATAAACTGACTTCACAAAGCACTATAATCATGAATTTAAGTGCTAATATTGGACTTATAATTGACCTAGAAAAAGTCACTTACAAAAATTGAGCCTATTTCATTATCAAAGATGCCCCTAACACCTCAATAGAATTGATTATAAACGCCTAGTAAATATACAAAGAGCATTATTTTAATCGACACGGGTCTTTCAGTGCTGCTGTTGAACTCTCTTTACTAAGTAAAATTTCATAAATAAAACATGGCGGTTTTGTGGATATATTTTTAAAAAAGTTTCTGTTTGTAATATTAGCGATATTTATTATTGCAGGTTGTGCAACTCGACCTACTCCGTTACCCGAATCATACTCACAGGAATTGCCCTGGGGGGCATTAGATCTAGATATTAATAATCATAACCCGCACTATACATTACGCAGAAGTCTCGGTGATGTCATAGAGAACAAATTTTTGCAGCCCAATCAAAATGATTTAAATATATTAGCGCTATCAGGTGGAGGCTCAGGGGGCGCATTTGGTGCGGGTGTATTAAACGGTTGGAAAGATCATGGCTCAATGCCTAATTTCGATGTAGTAACCGCTATTTCCACCGGCTCTATTATGGCGACCTATGCTTTTTTAGGCGGCGAGCATATTGACAAACTAGACACCATTTTTAATAATTTAAGCACTGCCGATCTCTATAAAAGCAGCTGGTTGGGTATCTTTAACGATGCCACGCTTTCAGATCCGTCGCCTTTAAAAAGATCGCTCGAGGAACACATTAATGAAGAAGTCCTAGCTGAAGTTGCAGTGCAGCATAAAAAAGGCAGACGCCTATATATCGGCAGTACAAATCTAGATACAGGGCAACTGGTTATTTGGGATATGGGCGCAATAGCATCAAGTGGCCGTAATGATAAAGTTCAACGCTACCGTGATATTGTTTATGCATCAAGTGCGGTACCGATTATTTTCCCTCCACACTTCTTTGAAATCGATATAGAAGGTGAAAAATATTCTCAAATGCATGTCGACGGTGGTGTGCACTCCAATGTATTTATGCTCGGTATGTTTATTGATTGGGTACATGAGCTAAAAGTGACAAAGGAACAAAGGAGCAAAGTGAATGCTAACCTTTACATAGTCGCGAATAAAAAGTATCGAGAGCGACATCGTTATAACCCGGTTCCACTGGAGATTCGTGCGGTATTAAACTCATTCATTTACGTTGAAATGGATCTGTTATTTGATCGCAGTGTATCGCGTATTTATCATAGTGCAAAAGAAAGAGGGATTAATTTCCACATGGCATCTATCCCCCAAGATTCTGAGCATATAAAATCAACCTTAGAATTTGTGCCGAGCGAAATGCGTGAAATATATAAACTCGGTTATGAAAATGCTTTATCTGGTTATGACTGGCAAACTGAGGTTAAGTGGAATGAATATGACTTGCAGTTGTGAATAATTTTAATTGCTTCTGGGCCTGAGCTTACATGATGAAAAAAATACTCTCACGCCCTAACCATAATTAAAGAATCACATTTTTTTAATAATTATAAGTCACGGTTAAAGAGGCATAACGTGTATCTTCTGTTTGCGTTTCATATTCGTCTGTCGCATATAGCATGTTGTAAACGACTCCCCAATTAGCGATATTTAAAACAACACCAGTTGAGAAAGTAGTTTGCCCATGTATAAGATCAACGCTGTGACTATCGGCAAAGGTATTACCATCTATAAAAATATCATTGGCGACATAAGCCCCGGAAATATTAGCAAACAGGTACCATCCATTAGGAGTATTATTCAGTTGATTGAGTTTTTTGATGGGCATGGCTGTCGCCGATGAAAAACTATTCTCAAGCTCTTTTCCCCAACGAAAATTAATTCCAGTAGCAATATCTGAGCGCAAATTCCCGACTCCACCAAGCATCCCACCCAGAATATCAAATTCAGCCCCCATAAATGGAGAAGGAACATCATATAAACGCCAAGTTCGCATTACATCTAAGCGAAAAACCAATTCATTTTGTAATTGATGTTCCCAGCCCTGCGGTTCGCTATAACCAAACAAAGCATGAAATAGCTTTTGTGTTTGCTCAGCCCCAGAGGCGGGGCCGACAACACCTAAAGTTAAGCCAAGTTGGTCACTCACATCTTTGTCAAAAGCATTGATATGCCCTTCCCAAGCCAGTAATCCTGCATAGGGTGCATCTTCCTCAACTAAACTACTTTCTGCAACATATGTATCTGTTTGGATCAATTGACCAATCCGATAAGACAGCGCATATTGTTTATTCGGCATTGATGTCAAATAACTTTTATCGGCTAAATATGCGATCCATAAAGGTAGGACTTGTTTGTCCAGTTTAGGCACATTATTGTAACCCCAAGCACCTATGAAGCCATTGCTGTATCCGCCATCTTCACCAGAAAATATAATGTCATTTTCAAAGGTAAAACTAAAAAAATCTATTTCATTTTGTTGCGCATTGCTCTGAGGGCTCAGCACAATTAATAAAAGAACTACTTTTTTCATAACACATTCATCATCCATGATGTTTACTAAGAATTAATATCTAAAACAGAAAAACATTTCACTTGCCTATTACTTCTCATAAATAATAGCTAAATTTTCCATTAAGTTCATAGCCTTAGAGTGTATTTGTGGCCTCTAACTCAAATAAATCCCATCATAAATATAGTATGACTATAAAGCTTCAATGGTCATAAATATAAAATACCAGATGACGCTATTAACCATAAAATAAACAAGATAATAGGAAGTTAATTACTCATTAATCGTTATGATTTAAAGTTTACAGGTCTAGTCTATGTTTGGGCAATTTACCTGCCCACCTGTTTATAGGCTAATAACTTGCATTTCATATTATCGATTTTCATAAATCGTACTGTCAATTACCTAACAAACTATAAAGTTACTGTTAATTATTGCTTACCAAGGTATGTTAGCCACCTTCCTGACTATACTTAGGCTCACATATTAAATCATTACTAGATCGAGCTTAAAATAATATTTTCCTAATTCAAACAAGTTACTTCAATCAGAGGTGTCGAATGTCGGTTTACACTACCTTATGTTTTCTTGCCGCTATTGCTATTTTTATTACTTTTATTAATAGTAAAATTGGTAAAATACAATCAACCATTGCGATCACAGCGGGTTCAATAATTCTGTCTTTAAGCATTGTAATTGTTAGTCAAAATGGCTGGTTTAATTTACAGGGAATCGTCACAGAGCAATTAAATAACATTCATTTTGAAGACTTTCTGTTAAAAGGGATTTTAGGCTTTTTGTTGTTTGCAGGGGGACTCGGCATTGAGTTGGCACATATGAAAGATCAAAAATGGGAAATAACCGTTTTAGCTCTGCTAGCTACTCTATTCTCAACAGCTTTTGTAGGTGGAGTTTTGTGGGGGTTCTGCCAACTGATAGGTATTCCCCTAGATTTGATTTATTGCCTGTTATTTGGTGCGCTTATTTCACCAACCGATCCCATCGCAGTATTAGCAATTGTTAAAAACCTAGATGCACCGCAAAGAATTTCAACGCAAATAGAAGGTGAATCATTATTTAATGATGGTTTTGGTTTAGTCATTTTCATGACCTTATTTACCGTTGCATTTGGAACAGAAGTCCCCACTGTTGAGAGTGTTGCAGAGTTATTCGTGCACGAAGCAATTGGTGGTATTGCCTACGGCTTTGTTCTTGGTTTGCTGTTCCATTATTTAATTAGCTCTACTAACGATCATTATATGGAATTATTACTCACTATTGTTATCCCAACTGCTGGTTATGTATTAGCGGATATGATTGGAGTCTCCGGTCCATTAGCAATGGTAGTAGCAGGGATAATGATTGGTAATTGGACACGTAAAAAAGGCTTTTCTCCGGAAAGTGAACATAATTTGGATCATTTTTGGGAACTAGTCGATGAGTTTCTAAATGGTATTTTATTCTTACTGATTGGTATGGCAGTATTGTTATTTAGCTTCCACAAAGAAGATTGGATCTTAATGCTTGTGTCTATACCATTGGTCTTGTTAGCACGTTATTTAAGTGTCAGGTTTTCATATTTAATATTCAATCGCTTCAGAATTTATAACCCATTATCTGTCACCATACTGACTTGGGGCGGATTACGTGGAGGGTTAGCACTTGCAATGGCATTAGCAATACCTGCCGGCGTATTGGTTATTCCTGAAAAAAATATTGATGTACGAGAAATCATTTTAGTGATGACCTATTCGGTCGTTGTATTTTCTATTTTGGTACAAGGCTCAAGCATTACTGGCCTAATTAATAAAGCCAAAGCTTGGGAAGCAGAGCAAGTTGATAAACAAGAAACGAGCCAAGCAACGCTTATTACTAATGAAAATAGCGCGAGTGAACAACAAAACATTGATCAAATAGCTATTGAAGAAGAGACTGTTGAAAAGGAAATAGACAAGTAAATAGAGAAAAACCTACTTACTAGTTAGCAATAAAAAAACGCGTAAAGGGTTAACTTTACGCGTTTTACATTTTTCTTCTTTTACATGCTAATGTCGATGACTCATGTAATCTTTTGCAATAAATTTAAAAACATTACCACAGAGAACACAGAAAGCGCTACACGGAGGAAAGCTAAAACAGTCTTAAAAGCTTGTTTAGTGTTTTTCTCTATTAACTCTGTGCCCTCGGCGGTGCATTTTAAATGATTTTAATTCTTTTCCATTTTCACCTGAATTAAGTGCATATCATGTTCTTTTATAATATCTTATTGTTTAGCGCGACTTCGCATAGGGAACTCCCACTGCTTTAGGACCAACCGCTCTTCCGATAAAGCCTGCTAATAATAAAATAGTTAAAATGTACGGTAACACTTCAATGACCTGTACTGGTATTTCACCTATTATCGGTAATTCAGTCCCCTGCAGGCGAACCGCAACCGCGTCTAAAAAGCCAAATAATAAACAACCAAATAACACAGGAACAGGCTTCCATTTACCAAAAATCAATGCAGCAAGTGCAATAAAGCCCTTACCCGCACTCATGTTTGGAACAAAACCCGCACTATGCGCGGTTGACAGATAAGCGCCTGCAAGCCCTGTTAAAAGACCCGCAACCATTAAAGCGCGATAACGTATCCACGCAACTGAAATACCCGCAGTATCAACCGCATGTGGATTTTCACCAGCAGCACGTAGACGTAAACCAAAACGCGTTTTAAAGATCACCCACCAGCAAACAGGCACTAATAACAAAGCGATGTAAACTAAAATATTATGTCCTGAAATCAGTTCGCTATATAAAAGCCCAATAACAGGTACATCAGCAATCATCTCTGCACCAGGCAGTGTGATCGGAGAAAAACGCTGTGCATCAAGTAATGCAGGAGTCTGTCCGCCAAGACCAAACCAATAACGTCCCAGAGTAACGGTTAACCCGACAGCTAACATGTTAATCGCCACCCCAGAAACTATTTGATCGCCGCGATGGGTAATTGAGGCAAAACCATGCAACATAGATAAAGCAAACCCCGTCCCTATAGCCGCTAACAGCCCCATCCAAACTGAACCAGTCACGGAGGCAGTTGCCGCCGCAGCAAAAGCGGCTGATAGCATTTTCCCTTCAAGTGCTATGTTAACAATCCCCGCGCGCTCAGAAAACAAGCCTGCTAATGCCGCAAGTATTAAGGGAGTAGAAACCCTCAAGGTTGCATCTAGTATTACAATTAGATTTTCATACATTATTAAATCTCCCCTGCTTGCTGGCTCTGAGATGATTTTTTACGTTCATCTAAGAAAACAAAAAGGCGTTCTGTGGGTTTCACTAACATATAGGCTAATGCGCCACTGAATAAAACAACTAAAGCCTGTACCACTTGGATCATCTCGCGATCGATATTCGGGAAATCAAAGGATAATTCAGCACCACCTTGATAAAGCACACCAAATAATAAACTCGCTAAAATAATACCAACCGGATGATTACGCCCAATAAGACACACTGCAATACCGGTAAAACCATAACCCGCGACAAAATCCAGTTTTAACTGATGGCTATAACCTTGAACTTCATTAATACCAAGCATGCCGGATAATGCCCCAGAAATTAGCATCACCACTAAAGTTAGTTTTTTATAATCGATACCACCATATTCAGCGGCACTTGGGCTTGACCCCATCGCTCTGATTGCATAGCCCCAACGGGTTCGCCACAATAATATCCACACTAAAACACAACAGGCTAAGGCAATGAAAAAGCTAAGGTTCATAGGAGACTGTTCAAATGAAACCCCAAACCAAGCAACCATCTCATGAAACATAGGCAACTTAGCACTATCTTCAAAAACGCGGGAAACCGGTGCCATTTGACCATCAAGTTTAAACACATTAACCATTAAATAGACCATCAATGAAGAGGCTATAAAGTTAAACATGATCGTCGTAATTACAATATGACTACCACGATAGGCTTGCAGATAAGCAGGAATAGCAGCCCATAATGCACCAAAGGCAATACTTGCGAACATGGTAATAGGTAAAATAGCCCAGAAAGGTAATGTATTATCTAATGCTAAACATGCCATGCCGACACCCAGCCCCCCCATATAAGCCTGAC
>JBALXF010000007.1:0-20157 GCA_036961085.1 Psychromonas sp. | reverse complement strand
TGATCGTTTTGGCTTTGGCTGGAGACTCCACTATAACAAGTGATTTACTCATAATTCTTATTTACCTAAATTATAAACTGTTAAGGAGTCGTTATTATCAACAGCTCCACTGTTTTCCTTTTTTATATAATCTAAACTAAACGATAATAGCAACAATTATTTTAAATATAGTCAATAATTCATTGAAAAAAGCCAACTTGTTACAAGTTGGCTTTTTTATAGTTCAAATTTACAACAGTTATTTAAAAAACTTATTCGCATTAAAGTTCATAAATTTTAATAAGCTATTCTCAACTGATATTGACGCCGCGTGTGCAATTTTATCTGTTAGCTTTGTACGTGCAGTGTATTTTAGTTGAATAATATGTCTATTTTCTAATTGTGATAATAAATAATCATCGCTGGTTGAAATTGAATCAACTAAATCACGTTCAATAGCTTGTAATCCATACCAATGTTCACCCGTTGCCACTTTATCGATATCAATTTGTCTGCGATGTAGACTTACAAATTGTTTAAACAAGTCATGCGTTTCTTGTAATTCTTGCTTAAATTTATCGCGCCCTGCTTGGTCATTTTCACCAAACATGGTAATCGTGCGTTTGTATTCACCAGCAGTTAGCTGTTCGAATTCAATATCATGTTTTTTCAATAACTTATTAAAATTAGGTATCTGTGCAATGACGCCAATAGAGCCTAAAATAGCGAATGGAGCTGCAATGATTTTATCTGCAACACAAGCCATCATATAACCACCACTGGCTGCCACTTTATCAACTGAAACAGTTAATGGGATGTTGTGATCTTTCAAACGTTGTAGTTGTGATGATGCAAGTCCATATCCATGTACCATGCCACCGCCACTTTCAAGGCGTAAAAACACTTCATCTTTCTCAGTGGCAACACTTAATATCGCAGTGACTTCTTCTCGTAATGAAGAAACTTCTTTAGCGTCAATACTGCCTTTGAAATCGACAACATAAAGTTGTGGCAATGTGTCTTCTCCCTGACCATTTTTAGCTGCTTTTTTCGCAATTTTGTCTTTTTCTTTTTTAATCTTTTTGTCTTTTTTCTGACGTTCTTTTAACTGATGTGAAGTTAATAATTGCTCTTCTATCGATTTTTTTGATTGATTTAATTGTTTCGATAAATCCGTTAATTCCATTTCACCTTTTTTATGTTTTTGCTTACTTGATAACGCAATAACAGTAATTAGAATTGCAGCAATAGTGAGCACAATTGTAATAGCTTTCGCAAGAAACAGTCCATATTCGTATAATAATTCCAAAATTTGTATCCTCAGTTATTTAATTTCAGTCATATAATGACAAAAACCATTGCTTGGCACAAAAGAGTTTGAGTGTTTTATTAAAAAAAAGTTAATATTCAGACTTCTTTATCAATATGAGTAAAAATATGACGGAATATCAAGCACAACCTGATTGCTTATCAGGTAAAACAATTCTTATAACAGGTGCAGGTGCAGGTATTGGTAAGGCGCTTGCCTTGGAATGTGCAACTCTTGGTGCAAAAGTTATCTTATTAGGGAAAACAGTCAAAAAACTAGAAGCTGTCTATGATCAAATAGATGCAATGAATAAACAACAGGCGTCTATTTTACCTGTTGACTTAAACGGTGCCACTGAACAGCATTATGCTGATTTAGCCGATACCATTAAACGTGAATATGGTCAGCTTGATGGCCTAGTGCATAATGCAAGCCTATTAGGTGTGTTAGGTCCTTTCGCCCAAATTGAGAAATCGATGTGGGAAGAGATCATGAATACTAATGTAACTGCACAATTCTTACTAACTAAAGCATTAATACCTGTTTTAAGCATCGCTGAGAGTGCGTCAACGATTTTTACCACCTCAGGAGTAGGCAATCAAGGCAAAGCATATTGGGGAGCTTATAGCGTATCTAAATTTGCTACAGAAGGCATGATGCAAGTTCTTGCTGATGAATACGAAAATAGTACATTACGTTTTAATGCGATTAACCCGGGAGCAACCCGAACAGCCATGCGTGCGAGTGCATATCCGGCTGAAGATAGTGCATTATTAAAAACACCCGAACAGATCTTGGGCAGTTATATTTATTTGTTAAGTGCGGATAGCGAAAGCGTCACTGGTCAGAGAATCAATGCACAATAGTTAATAATTTTGTTATTTCAAGCGCACGAAAAAAGGGAGTATAATACTCCCTTTTTTATATGTGTTAGAAAACTATTTTTAACTACATTGACTATCTTATTTATAGATATCTAAGCCTTCTTCGGGGCGAGTTTTTAGTAATTTTAATGTCCACATGTATTGTGCACGATTTTCATTTACCACTTTTTCTATAGCTTTGTTCATTAGTTCAGTTTGATACTGCTCATCACCACTTGGGAAATCTTGCAACGGAGCGTGGCATATAACATCAACTTTTGAAGTTTTAGCGTTGTAAGAAGTGTAAGTCGGAATTACTACTGCACGACCCAATTTAGCAAGACGCCCTATGACAGGTAATGTTGCTTTTTGGGTACCGTAAAAATTGGTAAAGATACTGTTATCACGACCATGATCTTCATCAGGAAGATAATAAAAATGTGCTTTATCTCTTAAGCTTTTAATGGCGGGTTTTAACCCTTCACTGCGGTGGTAAAGTGTCCCCTTTCCTGCAAGTTTAGTAAAACGAGTACGATAATTAGTAACAAACCAATCAAAAATTGGGTTTCTATAATCGTTAAACATGCTTGAAAGTGGATAGCCGCGAGCGGAGATAGCTGCGACACCGGCAAAATCTAGACCATAGCAATGTGGAGCAAGAAATATAATTGCTTTATTTTGTGCTTCAGCTTCTTTTATATACTCTTCACCAATGAAATTGACACGATTCACTAAAAATGATTGGCTACGGAAAGCAATTTCACCTAGTGATAATGTAATTTGTGCCATAGCGCGTAAATTTTCACGCATCAACGCATCTTTTTCTGTTTGTGTATATTCTGGAAAACAAAGTGAAAGATTGGTAAAAGCAATATTTTTACGTTTATTTAGGAACTTAGCATTGTAAATTTTGTCAGCAATGAAAGCTGCAAATTTATCACGTAACTTTATTGGGAAATAGCTAAAAAAGAATAGTAAAGCAAGTAAAGACCATGTTCCCCAGTACTTAGGAGAAAAATGTTTTGATTTTAAAGAAGTATCGAATCTAGAATTATATTGAGTCATAATTAGACCTTGTTATAGCCTATAATGATTGAGGAGAGTGGGTGGCAGACTTCCCAGCTAACCCTCGGCACTTGAATCACTTGCTATGGCTGCTGCCTTCCGGCTCTGACCAGGTTAACAAGTTATCAATGCGAGGAACCAAGAAGCCTACCATTGTCACTGTTATCAAGCGTTTATGTTGCGTGTTGCGACTTGATGAAATGAATTATACGTATCCAAATGTAGAATACAATACATATATGCGAATAAAAATCTAAATGCTTAATAAACGATCAGATATCTATTGTAGTCCAATTTATCGAACGATATTCAAACAATATTTAGAAAAAAAGCTTCACTGCCACTACTAATAACAATATTGAAAAAGATTTTTTGATCTTAGTCGGAGATAAATTGTGTGAAATTTTAACGCCCAACTTAGCAAAAATAGTGCTGGTTAGTATGATTCCCAATGTTGCAGGCAAATAAACATAACCAAAACTATATTCTGGTAATTGTGAATTACTCCACCCCATTAAGATGTAACCCAATGCACCGGCAATTGCGATCGGAAATCCAGTCACGGCTGCAGTCGCAATCGCTTGATGCAACTTAATGCTAAATAGTGTTAACACAGGAACAACAAGCGAGCCCCCTGCAATGCCGAATAACCCCGAAATCAAACCAATAATGGTACCGATCAATTTACAATATAAGGCACTGGGTAGAGATAAACTTGCTTTAGGACTCCAAGAAAACCACATTTGTAATGCGATAAGCACTGCAAAAACAGCAAAACCACGTTGCAGTAATAATGCAGGGATATTATCGGCAAAAACAGCACTTAATAACGCACCCACGATCATGCCTAAACTAAGGTTTAGGGCCAATGACCAATCAATCGATACTTTTTTACTGTGTGAATAAATAGCGCTTAAAGAAGTGAATATAATTGTTGAGAGCGACGTACCAATAGCAAGGTGAGTGATAACATTAGTAGAAAAATCTAAATAACTAAAAGTAAATATCAAACTGGGGACAATAACTATTCCGCCCCCAATACCAAAAATACCAGCAATTACTCCAGCGATCGCACCGACAAGTAAATAAATAAATAACACCAGCATTTAAATCAGTCCTTTAACCAACTTATCTGCTTTCAACCTACGCATACGCATTAATAATTTTTTTACATTCTCTGGGTATAATGAAATATCTGTAATATCTGTATATTCATTGATACGCGTTGTATTTATTAAAATTTCAGAAAGCTCATCTTGCAACAACCCTTCTAACTGCTGTTTTGGATCATCAATTAATAAACCATTTTCTAAGTCTAAACGCCAAGCTCTTGGGTTTAAGTTATGCCCTGTTAGCATTACAAAACGTTTGTCAGAATATATGCCTTTAAGATGGAAACTATTATTACCAGCTTTCCATAAATGAATATTTAATTGACCTTGAGCGATCGATGTTTGATGTGTTTTACAAAATTGTTTTAAATTACATTCATAGAGGTAAGGTAAAGCACTAATAGTACGAAACGGTTCACTCTCGGGAATGAAAAAATCATTTGCAGTTTTATCACCAACAACAATGGTCAGCTCAACACCACGTTTTAATAGCGCATTAATATCTTTGGCTAACGCTTTTGGCAAATTAAAATAGGGAGTAAATAAAACAACTTCCTTAGTCGCACTTTGAAATATTTTACGAATGGTTTTATTTAGCCTATTTTTTCTAGCACCTAAGCCACTAATAGGCACAATAGATAGTTGATCAGTGCAATCTTCTTCTATAAATGAATATCTGCTTTCTTTAAGTGCTCTTGATAACTTTTTGTGTGCAACTTTTAAATCAGGAAAAGGGGTAATTGTTTCCGTATTTAGTGATGCTACTGCAGCTGTATTCAATATACTGTTTTGTAAAAACTCAACCATTGAATTGGCTAGCTTTTTGTTTTCAATTAGCCAATAACGATCTAATCTATATTTATCATGTTGATTCAGATATATATTGTTAAAACTAGCACCACTATAAAGAATTTCGTCATCAAAAATAAATCCCTTTAGATGTTGCACACCAAAAAGTTCTTTACGTTTGACCGGAATGCCAACAATACTAATACCAAGCCCTTCGACTCTAGCGACTTCTTGATACCAAGTCGTATTAGTGGCACTCGACTTTTTAGAGCCTATTAAGCCACGTTGAGCACGGTGATAATCAATTAATACAACGATATCTAATTCAGGAGTATTCTTTTTTGCTAGATACAAAGCATTAAGAATATCTTCGCCCGCTTCATCCGCTTCGAGATATAAGGCGGTTAAATAAATACGTTTTTTGGCTTTTTCTATTTGTTTTAATAATTCGGTTTTAAATGATTTAGTAGAAAAAAGACAATCTACATTCCCTGCTTCAACAGGAATTTTTTTTAGATTGTTCAGGTATGATAAACTTTGATCGATTCGACTACTCATAGAACTCTTTTTTTTATTTTAAAAACATTGGAAAATAACACAAGGTTGTAAAACAACCTTGTGTACAACCAATCAGATATTAAATTACTTTAGCAATTGCAGAGCATAATGCCTGCATATTATCTTTTGTCATGCCCGCAACAGAGATTCGGCCAGAACCTACAATATAAACAGCAAACTCATCTTTTAGACGGTTCACTTGTTCAACTGTTAAACCAGAGAAAGAAAACATGCCATTTTGTCTACTAATGAAACTGTAATCACCGGTTACCCCTTTTTCTTTCAAAGTTTGCACAAACAAATCGCGCATCTCTTGAATACGTACTCGCATATCTGCAACTTCTTGTACCCAAAGCTTGTATAATTCAGGGTCATTAAGAATAGTTGTTACGATAGCAGCACCATGTACAGGCGGGTTTGAATAGTTTGAACGAATACCTGATTTAATTTGACTAAATGCTGAATCAGCAATATCACTATCTTCTGCAACTAAAGTAATACCACCTACACGCTCGTTGTATAAACCGAAGTTTTTGGAGAATGAATTAGCAACTAACAACTCTTTGTTGTGTTGAGCAAAGATACGTAAACCCTGTGCATCTTCTTCTACGCTTTTTGCAAAACCTTGGTATGCAAAATCAAAGTAAGGTATTGCACCAAGATCAGAAATGAGTTTTGCTATAACTTCCCACTGCTCTAATGTTGGGTCAATTCCCGTTGGGTTATGACAACAGCCATGGAAAAGCACTAAATCACCAGCCTCTACTTGTTGTAGAGAAAGGATCATAGCATCAAAGTCTAAATCACGTGTTTGTGCATTGTAATAATCATAACTAACTACTTCAAGACCCGCTGTTTTAAAAACATTGCCATGATTTGCCCAAGTTGGATTACTCACCCAGATTTTTTTAATGCCTAATTTTTTCACAGCAAAATCAGCACCAACACGAAGTGCACCTGTACCACCAGGAACTTGTGCTGTGCGCGCTCTTTTTGATGTGATTATTTCAGCATCTTTACCAAATAAAAGAGCTTGTACAGCAAAACCATACTCAGCTATACCTTCTATGGTTAGGTAGCTTTTAGTTGTTTCTTGCGCAAGAATACGTTTTTCCGCTTCTTTCACAGTCGCTAAAATCGGCGTTTGACCTGCTTCATTTTTATAGATACCTACACCGAGGTTTATTTTTTCAACTCGTGGATCTTTTTTAAATGCATCAGTTAGTCCTAGGATAGGATCAGCAGGGGCCAAACTTACTTGTTCAAACATATTAATTCCTTCAATGGCAGTCAACGTTATATTCCTATACCGTGTTATACCATTAGTAGCTCTTCAATCAATAAAAAAGTAATTAAAGTTTCATTTTTTCATGAAGTTGGGCAATATTTGCTTTCCAAATAGCCGGTCCTTGCGTGTGAACATTATTTCCATCACTATCAACTGCTACTGTGACAGGCATATCTTCAACATCAAATTCGTATATCGCTTCCATGCCTAGATCCGCAAATGCAACCACACGTGACTTCTTGATTGCTTTAGAAACTAAATAAGCCGCGCCACCTACAGCCATTAAATACACTGATTTATGCTTTGCGATAGAATCAACGGTATGTTGTCCACGTTCTGATTTACCAATCATCCCTAATAAACCCGTTTCTTCTAACATAAAGTCAGTGAATTTATCCATTCGTGTCGCTGTTGTAGGTCCGGCAGGTCCAACGACTTCATCACGAACTGCATCAACAGGACCTACGTAATAAATAAATCTACCTTTAAAGTCGACACCTTCAGGTAGACCTTCACCTGAGGTGATTAAAGATTGAATACGTTTGTGTGCAGCATCCCTTCCGGTTAAGATTTTTCCTGAAAGTAATAACGTGTCTCCGCTTTTCCACGATGACATATCTTCCTTAGTCAGATTATTAACATTAACACGACGAACATTGTCACCTACTTCACGTTTAATTTCTGGCCATTGGTCAAGGTTAGGAGCCGTTAATTCTGCTTCGCCACTACCATCAAGGGTAAAGTGTGCATGTCTGGTTGCGGCACAATTTGGGATCATCACTACTGGTTTTGAAGCTGCATGGGTTGGACAGCTTTTGATTTTTATATCAAGTACTGTGGTTAAACCACCTAAACCTTGTGCCCCAATACCTAAGTTATTAACCCGTTCCATAATTTCTAAACGTAGTTTTTCATCGGTACTTAATGTTTCCTTGCCCAATTTTTGTTTTTGTTCAAGCTCAAAAATATCAATCGGCTCCATTAATGCTTCTTTAGCCATAACCGCGGCTTTTTCTGCCGTACCGCCAATGCCTATACCCAACATACCTGGTGGACACCAACCTGCTCCCATAGTTGGGACGGTTTTTTCTACCCATTCTGCAATATCATCAGATGGGTTTAACATCACCATTTTTGCTTTATTTTCAGAGCCGCCCCCTTTAGCTGCAAGCATCACTTCGACAGTATCGCCTCGCACTAACTCTACATGGACAACTGATGGGGTATTATCTTTAGTATTTTTACGCGCGCCAGCAGGATCTGCAACGATAGATGCACGTAGTGGGTTGTCTTGATCGTTATACGCTTTACGTACACCTGCATCTACTAACTCTTGTACTGTTAATTCACCTTCAAATGTAACCGCCATACCGATTTTCAAAAACACAGTGACAATACCTGTGTCTTGACAGATTGGACGTTTACCTTCTGCAGACATTCGTGAATTAATTAAGATTTGCGCTATTGCATCTTTAGCCGCCGGATTTTGTTCCGCGAGATAAGCCTTATGCATTGCGTTGATAAAATCGGTTGGATGGTAATAAGAGATAAATTGTAACGAGTCTGCAACACTGTTTATGAAATCTTGCTGCTTAATAATTGTCATGTAGAGCTCCGGTAGAATAAATGGCTGATATATATCTTATAGAATGGTAATCTTCTCTGTGTTAACCACCAAATCTTTTGTTACAAAACTGTTGCCTAAATTTGAAAAAAATGACTAATTGCACTGAAAATATACTAATACGTTGTATCTCTCTATCAAACACTGAGCTTTCAAAAGTTAAAGCTCACATCGCAAGTTTACCCTGGGGCATTTTGCTTGACTCTGCACAAACAGGAAATGATGACTGTAGATGGTCAATTTCCTCAGCACAGCCGCTTATCACCTTAGAAACCTTTGACGGTATAACCTCGATTCAGCAAGATAACTTATTGTCGACGGATGACTCTGATCCACTTAAGTTACTTGAAAATAAACGCTTAAAGCTATTCAATCAACAAAAAATCGAATCTGACATCCCTTTTTTAGGTGGCGCGCTTGGCTATTTTTCCTATGAATTAGGTTATCAGTTTGAAAAAATCACTAATGCCAATGTCCCATCTGGATTGAAGCTGCCCGAAATGGCGATTGGATTATATGACTGGGCGTTAATTACTGACCATCAAAATCAACAGCTATCTCTCGTTGTTCATCGTTGTAAAAATGATGATAGAGAGTTAAATGACTTGTGGCAAACACGCTTTGATTGGCTAAATGCAATATTAACCACGCAAACACAAAACGCTCAGTTTAGCTTAATGTCGAATTGGCAGGCTAATATGGACAGAAAATCATATGCTCAGAATTTCGAAAAAGTGCAGCAATATATACTCGATGGTGATTGCTACCAAGTCAATCTAGCGCAACGTTTTAAAGCCAGTTATCAAGGTGATGAATATGAGGCTTATCAAGCTTTATTTACTGAAAATAGACCTCCTTTTGCAGCATTTCTGCGTTTACCACAACAAGCTATTTTGTCTTTATCGCCTGAACGTTTTATTAAGTTAGATAATAATATTGTCGAATCGAAACCTATTAAAGGGACTATGCCAAGGTTTAAAGACAAAATTAAAGATGATAAAAGTAAACAGGCGCTTATAAGCTCGGAGAAAGATCGTTCAGAAAACTTAATGATTGTCGACCTGCTACGTAATGATATTGGTCGAGTCTGTAAAGCAGGCACAATATCGGTTCCCAAATTATTTGCTATTGAAAGCTACCCTGCGGTGCATCACTTAGTTAGTACGGTTTTAGGTGAATTAGAAAACAATCAAAGTACAGAAGATTTGTTACGAGCGTGTTTTCCAGGCGGTTCAATTACCGGTGCGCCCAAAATTCGCTCAATGGATATCATTGCGGAATTAGAGCCAAATCAAAGGCAGGTATATTGTGGCAGTATTGGTTATATCAATACTGACGGAAAAAGTGATACAAATATCGCAATCAGAACCTTGTTATGTCATGAAGGTCATATTTATTGCTGGGTTGGTGGTGGATTAGTTGCAGATTCTGATGTTGATGCGGAATACCAAGAATGTTTTGATAAAGTAAGTAAGATCTTACCTTGTCTAGAAAAGTTAAATAAGTAATCAAAAGTTAAGAAACGTTCTCACCCAATGACTCATTGGGTGAGAAATGAAAAAAAACTCGGCTTAATTAACGAACCGGAAGTTCTATTCCTTCGAATAATTCACTCACTTCCGCAGTGTATTTTAACTGGATTGCTTTCTCAACTAAAGGACGATTAAGATGGGGCGCAAAACGCACCATGAAATCGTACATATAATCACGTAAGAAAGTACCTTTACGGAAACCGATACTGGTCGTACTTGATTTAAATATATGACTGGCATCGATGACGCAAAAATCATCATCATCATCATTCACGGCCATACTAGCGACTACACCAACACCTAAACCTAAACGTACATAGGTCTTGATAACATCGGCATCAGTTGCTGTAAGTACTACATTAGGAGTGAATCCTGCTGCATTAAATGCATCATCCAATTCCGAACGTCCGGTAAAACCAAATACATAAGTAACAATCGGATAATTAGCAATATCGGCTACGGTAAGATTTTTTATACTTGCTAAGGCATGATCTTTAGGAACAATCACAGATCGGTTCCAGTGGTAACAAGGCAGCATGATCAAATCTTGATAAAGGTGCAAAGCTTCAGTCGCAATTGCAAAATCAGTTTTACCTTTAACAACAGACTCACTAATTTGACTCGGTGTGCCTTGGTGCATATGTAAAGAGACTTTAGGGTAACGCTTTATGAAACCTTGAATAACATCAGGTAATGCATAACGGGCTTGGGTATGTGTGGTCGCAATATTTAAACTGCCCTGATCTGGTTGAGTATATTGGCAAGAAACCGCTTTAATACTTTCTACTTTTCCCAATATTTCAGAAGCGTACTTAATCACTTCTTTTCCCGCTGGCGTTACTTTAGTCAGATGTTTGCCACTTCTTTCGAATACTTGAATACCTAGCTCATCTTCTAACATTCGCACCTGTTTACTGATCCCGGGTTGAGATGTGAACAAGTTTTCTGCCGTTGCGGAGACATTTAAATTATTATTTAATACTTCGACGATATATCTTAATTGCTGTAATTTCATATTTAGACCATCAAGGTGTAGTTATAAGAAGTGCTGTTATTCCATTTGATTCTAAAAAAATCATATATATACAGTTATTGTTATAACTGATATTAAATAATATCGCAATCATCATTTAACTAATTAGAGGAAGTAAAATTATCTGAAAATAGCCTGATCTATATCAACAGTTTTCTTGTTGCGCATAAGTTAGCAATTATAAATTGATATAAATCATTAGTTTATTGGCTTATAGCTATTACTATCAAATAACTAATTTTTACTTAATAAGAGACTGATAGATGATAGAAATCGACCAATCACAACTAGACCAATATCAAAAAAATCTAATACAATCTCTTGAGAAATCACGTAGTGAAATTTCAGAAATATTATTACGCTCGAATCACAGCAGTCATATCCTAGCTGCAAAACAGATTCAAAAAGCCAGTAATGATGAGATGATTGAATTAGTAAGTAAACTTGATTTACCATCTATTTCACATAAAGTTGCAAAAATAAATGAAATCGATGCAGCTTTAAATAATATTCAAATCGGTTTGTACGGTTTGTGCTCTGATTGTGAAGAAGAAATTAATGTTGAACGCTTAAATGCTCAACCGACAACTCACCGTTGTCTTGATTGTGATACAAAATATAAAAAACAAAAACACAATCATTTCAAGCTGTAAAAAATATTAATGTTTCATAGAGTTAGGTAAAAACGCACAGTTAGGGGACCAACGTCTAGTTAAGTCGATTAAAATGAATATTTGACGCATATAGATTGCAACCTAGTGTCCCTGTATTTATAATAATTAATTTTTAGAGTTGCCAATTTGCCTATAATTAATCAGAATCCCACACCCGATACCTCTACTAATGACAGTAATGTAATTGCTCTTGTACCTTATCAAGCAAGCGACTGTGCACCTAACTTCAGTGCTCAGCTTGCAGTTCAAGATCAGGACAATATTGACTGGTTATCAATTTATCCGATTGTTACGCAAATAGTTAAGCATTTCATCCAATTACCACAACCATTATTATTGCTTAATGCACGTTATTGGCAGGCTGCTACAGCAGTTATATCTGCCTGTACAGAAGCTGATTACCCACAACACGCCTTACTCAATTACGATCAAGAAACATTATTCGGTCGCCTCAATTTGCAGCGAGATCAAAGCATTAATTTTCAACAGGGTGAAATATTTAATTACAATAATGGCTGTTTAACATTACATATCAGCCCGATCTTGGCTAACCCTGCATTATGGTTTTTAATTAAAGCGTTTCTAATTAATAATACTTTACCTGCAACATCAGCAGTGAATGGCGATAAACTTAAAGGTAAATACCCTCAGCTTACTGATAATATTAATACTAAAATTGTGCTGGTGGCTAACCGATATCAACTAGATGAGCTATCACAGATAGATCCTGAATATACACAAGTCGGATCTTTATTTGCTGAATTATCAAGTCAAATTGCAAGCACAAATGAAAATATACAAACACTGCGCCATTTTTGTTTGCAATTTATCAAAGAAAACAAGTTAACTCCCCTTTCTGATGATGCTTATGCCTTACTTTTTCACCATCTTTCAAGTCGCTGTGAACATCAAAAGAAATTACTGTTTTCTCCTAAATTAATAGAAAAAATATTACGTTATGCACAACTGTTTAATCAAAATGCTGATTTACTTGAAAAAGAAGATTTACAGAAGGTCATCGATATTCAATCTCAAGCACAGTCTTTAGCACAGGATTTTAGTGATGAAGCTCTGTTAGAGAAACAGATGAAAATACAATTATCGGGTAAAAAAGTTGGTCAAATCAACGGATTGTCAGTTGTTGAGTTAATGGGGTACCCAACTGAGTTTGGAGAGATTTTCCGTGTTTCTGCCAGTGATATGGTAGGTGATGGAGAAGTTATCGATGTTGAACGTAAAGTTGAATTAGCAGGGAATATTCATGCTAAGAGTACTTTGATAGTGCAAGGATATTTAAACCATTTGTTTACGCATTTTCCAAACTTTCCGCTTTCATGTAACGTCGTATTTGAACAGTCTTACCAAGAAAGTGACGGTGACAGTGCTGCCCTAGCCATTTTATTAGCAGTGACTTCTTGTTACGCACAATCGCCGCTACAACAGAATTTATTTGTTACTGGTGCATTAGATCAACACGGTAATGTATTGGCAATTGGTGGTGTTAATCAAAAAATAAAATCTGTTAGTCGTTTATTCTCTCTTGGTTTGCTTAAAGAGCCTATTACGATATTAATGCCTAAAGCCAATCAAATTAATTTGACCCTTGATGAACAAACATTAGCGTTGATCAACGATAAGAAAATTAATATTTATGGTATTGACCATTGTCAGGAAGCTTTCCCCTTGGCTATGCAGTTATCTTTTTTACAAGCAATAACATTAATTAATAAGCGAATCGAGCATTTACAAAAAGAAGATAACGATGATGAAGAGCAAAACATGTTAGCAAAACTGCGTTCTTTATTTCGATAATACAATCTGAAGCGTATTTTTCATCATATTAGATGCCATCAATTTTAATAAAGTTGATTGTTTTCAGCTGCTAATATAAAGTACGTGCACGGAAATTTTTCATGATATTTCAATTTGCTCATTTTGGATATCTCATAAAATAAATTATTACAAGAAAAGTGATTATGACTAAACAATTATCCCAAAAAGAGTTGGGTAAAAACTCTTACTCAAAAGAAGAACTAGTACAGTGTGGTAATGGCGAATTATTTGGCGAAGGTAACTGCCAACTTCCTATTGATAAAATGCTTATGCTTGATCGCATCATCTCGATTACTGAAAATGGTGGCGAGCATGGTAAAGGTGAGTTAATCGCTGAATTAGATATTGATAAAGCACTGTGGTTCTTTGAATGTCACTTTCCAAACGATCCAGTAATGCCTGGTTGTCTTGGTCTAGATGCAATGTGGCAACTAGTTGGTTTCTTCCTTGGTTGGAGTGGCGGTCCTGGTAAAGGTCGCGCTTTAGGTGTGGGTAGTGTTAAATTTACAGGTCAAGTTTTACCTACAGCTAAAAAAGTAACTTACCGTATTACAATTAAACGTTTAATCATGCGTAAATTGGTGATGGGTATTGCTGATGGTATTGTAGAAGTAGATGGGAAAGTAATTTACGCTGCAGAAGATCTTAAAGTTGGTCTATTTGTTGATACTGATAGTTTCTAACTTAAAATAAAGTACTACATTTAATAAAGCACTGACTATGTAAATATTCAGTGCTTTTTTTTATTCAATTATTCATAACTTACTGGATGTAATATGAAACGAATTTTATCTTTATTCAAAGGTATCTTTAGGTTAATTAACTTTACCCGTCTATTAATTATTAACGCTATATTTTTTCTACTACTGGCTGTATTTATATTTGCACTTAATATCGAAGACGAACAAATCATCATCGCAGATGGATCTTTATTACATTTGAACTTCAAGGGTAATATCGTTGAGCAAAAAACGCCGATTGATTTTGCTAGTGAGTTATCCAATCAATTGTTCGCCTCAAATGATAGTGTGATTCAGGAATACCAGATTGATGAAGTGCTTCAATCTATTAACTTTGCGCAGCATGATCCTAAAATATCAGGGATTCTTTTAGAGCTGGAAGGTTTAAATTCGGCGAGTATTAACCATTTACAAGACATTGGGAAAGCAATAAATGAGTTTAAACAATCTGGAAAGTCGGTAACGGCAATAGCTGATAATTACTCGCAAGGACAATATCTGTTGGCTAGTTATGCAGATGAAGTGATCTTGAGCCCGCAAGGTATGGTGTTATTGCAGGGTTACTCTGTATACAGACTCTATTTTAAAGAAGCATTAGATAAAATGCTGATAACACCGCATGTTTTCAAAGTGGGTACTTATAAATCTTTTGTTGAACCCTTCACTGATAATAAGATGTCAGAAGAAAGTAAGATTGCGAATAAACATTGGTTAAATCAATTATGGAAAAATTATATTGATACCATCATTGCTCAACGCAAAGATACAACAAATATTACTGAGCAATCTATCTCACCTACTTTGGCACAATTAAAATCTGCATTTCTAGAAGCTGGTGGTAACACCGCTTTATACGCTAAAAATGTTGGTCTGATTGACTCTTTGCAAACGCGTAGTGAAGCTATAAGTAGTTTGAAACAGCAGTTAAAAGAAACTAATAATGAACTTGCCTTGGTATCATATAGCGACTATCAATTAACTTTACCCGATTTATATCAAGTGAATGACGGTAACGATCAAATTGCGCTTATTCATGCTAACGGTGAAATTTTAGCGGGTAACCAAAAAAACACGGCAATTGGTGGTACTAGCTTTAGTAAATTACTAACCACAGCGCTTAACGACGATAAAGTTAAAGCTGTTGTTATTCGAATTGATAGCCCAGGTGGTAGTGCATTTGCTTCTGAGCAAATCCGTCAACAAATTTTAGCGCTTAAAAAAGCTGATAAAAAAGTCGTAGCTTCTATGGGCAGTGTTGCTGCATCTGGTGGTTACTGGATAGCATCTGCAGCTGATCATATTATTGCAACACCCACAACTTTGACCGGTTCAATTGGTATCTTCGGTATGTTTGCTAGTGCCGATAAAGCACTGAATAAATTTGGTATTTACAATGATGGCGTCGGTACGTCTGAGCTTTCAACATTAAGTCCAACTCGCGCGCTTAATCCTGAACTGGCTGATATTATTCAAATTGGAATAGAAAGTGGTTATCAGCAATTCTTACAAGTCGTTGCTGAAGGGCGTAATTTAACAATTGAAGAAGTTGATAAAGTTGCACAAGGTCGTGTTTGGACCGGTGTTGATGCAAAAACATTTAATCTTGTTGATCAACTAGGGACGCTTGATGACGCTATTACTGCAGCAGCAGAACTTGCTGAATTAAATCAATATGATATAAAGATTATTGAAGAACAACTATCGACTAAAGACCAATTAATGAATGAGTTATTAAGTGTTTCTATAAACATTCTGCCACAAAGTGTGCAAGCTAATAATTTATTTATTGAAACTTTCAATAAAATAGAAAAACAAACAGCTATTTTAACGAAATTTAATGATCCGCAAGGCAAATACGCATATTGTCCGATGTGTTTTGTTGAATAAATTTAGAATACAATTATAAATAAAGGGGTTAATAGCCCCTTTAAACTTTCTTCTGTATAACAAAGACATCTCTCTCTATTATGAAAATTAAACTTTACCCTTTCCAGCATTACACTCACTCTGGTAATTTAAAACCACCCATTTTTTTCAATTTTATTTTATTTTTTTTAGCGAGAACTTGGGGCCTTTTAATAATTTTTCTTGTATTACGTGATTCTGGCAACCAGCTATTAGAAATATTTTATCCGCAGAAAGCACATTTTTATTTAGGGTTAAGCTCAGGGTTTATCGCAATTATTTTGTTTTTTTTAGCGGGGCGTGATCATGATAAACACAGAATGATCTCTAAACTGTGGCAATTTGGATATCCATTTTTATTATTGAGTATACTTATTGATTTGGGTTTACAGTTGTTTTATTTAGCGCAGATACAATTCCAGTATTCATTTACAGCTTCAGTACAACTGGTTTTGGGAATATGGATTTTACTGTATTGTTTACGTAGCAAACATTTGAAGGATTGCTTTAAAAGAAACAATTAACATGAAGTAAAAAATTTACTTCATGTTAATTAATGCTTATATCAATGATACTTAATTATTCAAAGCATTTTGATGTGATATGGATATAGATTAATGCAGTTTTAAACGTGGACGGAGAATTTTATTAATTCTTTCGACTAACGTTATTAGCGTAGTGCGCATATAACCATGAAGAGCAACTTGATGCATACGGTATAGTGAAATATATACCAGACGAGCTATACGCCCTTCTACCTTCATCGAACCTTTGGTTAAATTGCCCATCAAACTTCCGACTGTGCTGTAGTTACTTAAAGAAACTAATGAGCCATAGTCAGTATATTTGTAATCTGATATCGGTTTGTTAGCTAAGGTTGCTAGAATATTTTTAGCAACTAAAGAAGCCATCTGATGAGCAGACTGTGCTCTTGGTGGTACAAAACCACCATTTGGTAATGCACAACTCGCACAATCACCAATAGCGTAAATGCTGTCATCCAATGTTGATTGCAAAGTAGGTTTCACCACTAATTGATTAGCTCTGTTTGTTTCTAAGCCAGCAATTTCTTTCAAAAAGTCTGGCGCTTTGATACCTGCAGCCCAAACAATTAAGTCAGCCTCTATTAACTCGCCATCTTTAGTTAATAAACCTTCCTTAGTTGCTTCAGTAACCATTGTTTTAGTACGAACAGCAACACCTAATTTAACCAACTCTTGATGCGCAGAAGTAGATATTCTTTCTGGTAAAGCAGGTAAAATTTTATCGCCAGCTTCAACTAAGCTAACTTGCAAATCTTTACTGTTGATGTGGCTAAAGCCATAACTACTCACTTGTTCTAAAGAATTATATAACTCAGCAGATAGCTCTACGCCTGTTGCGCCGGCACCAACAATAGCAATCTTAACATTGCTAGTTTGTTGCTCACCAAGCTGTAAGTATTTATTAAGCATACGGTGATGGAATTTTTTAGCTTGCTGAGGGCTATCTAGAAATAAACAATGATCTTTAACACCTTTAGTATTAAAGTCGTTACTTACACTACCTAATGCCATCACTAGAATATCGTATGAAATTTTAGTTTCAGGCAAGATCTTTGTGCCATCGTCATCGATTAACTCAGATAATAAAATTTCCTTATTTTCTCTATCTAGATCAGTTAATGCGCCTAATTGAAAACTAAAACCATGATTTTGTGCATGTGCACGGTAACTTAACGCATCGATACCATCATCTAAAGAGCCTGCAGCTACTTCATGCAATAAAGGTTTCCATAAATGAGTACGATTTTTATCTACTAAAGTGATCTGTGCTTTATGTTTCTTTCCGAGTTTATTTCCTAACTCAGTAGCAAGCTCCAGCCCACCTGCTCCACCTCCAACGATGACTATATTCATAATATTCCTTATCTTGTGTTTTAAATTAGGTTACTTTAAATCACGCAACTAAGGTGTAATTTAAAGTAACTTAATTTTTAATTAACTTAATAAAAGCTATAACTGAGGGTAGAAAAATTGATATGCATCAAATTTCAATTGATTATCGCTACTTTGAGCTCAAAGTAAATAGGAAATGTTGATTTTTTTAGGAAAAGTAATGGTGACCTAGGTCACCATTATAGATTGAGGCTTATTGTGTCTTAAATTGCTTAATAGTTTGTAAATGATGAGAAATATCTTTAAATTTGTGCCCTTGCTCTTTATCAAAAATTATTTGATAAAAATCACCTAGCTCTTGTTGTGTTTGCTGAGAATCGATAACTTCGTCAGTTTGAGATAAGATACATAAACAATTTTTGCTATTATTAGTTCTAAAGTCACTGATACATTTAGTTTGGATATCTAAATATTCTTCTGGCCATTCGATTTTTCCGACCATATTATCTTCAGGATGAAGATTTGGATTAAAGATCACTTGTTTTATTCCACACAAAAATCCAATTCTTTCACTCCAAAATGCCCCTAAACCTACTCCACAAACTAGCGGAGACGGATCATCACTACTTTGAATATGTTTATGCACTTCCTTTAGGATATGGCTCATATCATATTTAGGATGAATTGTGCTGTAATGTACAAAGCGAACATCATTGTCGATAAACTTTAATTGCATAACCTTTTCATGGTTGCCTGGACTTGTCGCATCGAAACCGTGTATATAAATAATCATCGGCTGTTTCCCCACCTTAATTCTGCAAATATTATAATAGTTATAATATGTAAATTAACATTCAGTGCAAGTGCTGTCATTGAGTTATTAGATAAACTCAGCAAAATGTTGTAGTTTTTGATGATTTTCTAGCCAAATAGGGTTTTTATTTAATGGCAATGCAAACTTAAGTTTAGTTGAGCGTAACTTATTGATTGCATTAGTACCATTAACTGGAGACACTTTCAGATTATCTAAAATTGATACAGCCCCTTGCCTGTCATTACAAGCTAGAATCAGATCACAACCTGCATTAATTGCACTTTCCGCACGGCTTAAATGATTACCTGCAAAACTAGCACCGTGCATGGATAAATCGTCACTTATAATTATTCCCTTGAAGCCTAACTGTTGTTTTAAGACTTGTTGTAACCAATAAGAAGAAAAACCTGAAGGTAATTCATCACATTCAGGATAAACGACATGAGAAGGCATAATGGCATCTAACAAGCCATTTTTGATCAATGATTTAAAAGGTAAGATATCATGATTGAAAATTGCTTCTTTACTGCGTTTATCAACGGGAAGTGCGATATGTGAATCAGCTTTAACGCTGCCGTGACCTGGAAAGTGTTTTCCTGTGGAAACCATACCTGCAGATCGCATTCCTCCAATATAGGATTCAGCTAAGGTAATCGTTTGATCAACCTCAGACGAAAATGCCCTATGCTGGATAACATCAGATATACCATCTAAGTCCACTACTGGCGCAAAACTTAAATCGATATCACAGGCAAGCAACTCGCTGGCCATTACCCATGCACTACTGAATGCTAATTCTTTTGCCTTATTAATATCATTTAGTTTTAATAATGATCCGGCTGAAGGCAAAATAGTAAAACCTTCACGGAATCTTTGCACCCGACCTCCTTCATGGTCAACTGCAATAATAAGTTCAGTTTTAGCATAATAACGAATTTCTTTTACTAAATCTTTTAGTTGAGAAATGTTATCAAAGTTACGGGTAAATAAAATAACTCCAGCAACAAGAGGATGTACTAAAATCTCTTTTTCTTCTGCATCAAGTGCATAACCTTTTACATCTAAAATAACGGGCTTCATTCATTAATCTCTTTTTATAATTTTAATTTAAACGTGCCAATAATTTATTGATTTCCATACGCTGTATTGTATTGCTATTTTG
>JBALXF010000079.1:0-9399 GCA_036961085.1 Psychromonas sp. | reverse complement strand
GCTGCAAAAGTAACCTTGAAAGATCAACAGACCCTAATATTTCGCTATAAATATAACTGTAAAAAAATGACAATAAAAAAGGCAGTTAAACTGCCTTTTATTAGTTAATTGTCGAACGTCAATGCCTTAACTTTCCAATAAATGAATCATTAGGGGCAGAGACATTATGACTTAGCTTAATCCATTAGCATCGAGCGAGGAATAGAAACTGTGATCTTTTTGATCACACCACTTCGACCAAATATCTCACCACAATACGCTTCATCGATACACAGCGAATCAATGTTGATGGTTTGCTTATCATTCAGTAATATTTCTATTTTACCTTCGTCCTGCTCTGTAATTTGATAAACAAAAGGAATCTGACAATAGGTAAAACCGAGTGATTTTTCAAACAATTCAATCGTCTGATTATTCATCTCAAGGTCAATAAAATCAAATGTGTCAGCAGCGGTTAAAAACTCAGCAGTCTTTAACAATGATGGTTTAAATTCAATCGTACCTTGTCCTACAATCAGGCCTAATTCACCGAAACGCGTTAAAATTTCTTCTTTAACTTGCCCGGTCATACCTGGTTGTTGAGCACCAGCCTGCTTAGGTGTATGTGAGTATGGGTCGGTAGGAAATGCACCATAATTTTCCGGTGTTTTATTAAAGCCAATGCCCGCACGTACTTTATAGTAGTATTCAGCTAATTGCTTAGTCACTGGTGCTTCGGGCGCTATTTCCCATGCTGCAAAATAGTTCTCTTGCACGGCCAATAATAATTTAGAAACCATGTGCCAATAGATGCTACCAAGACCTTCATAACCAAACATTGTTCCAGAACGGCCAGTAAACGCTTGATGATTAAATACGGCTTCATAACTAGATAAAATATCAGTGATAGACACTTCAGCAACTTGCGGATAATCTAATTTAACCTTATCAATGGCAGTTAATAGGAAACCGGCATTTTCAAAATCAGCATTAAAATGGTAACAACCGTCAGCATCTATTTCGACTAAACGCGTATCACCCTTTTCTGCCATCTCTTTAAGTAATGCATTGTCGTTGACACGTGATGCACTTAGCTTGTTTTTATTCTCAAAGCGCGTTAAATCGCGATCAGGATAAAGCATGAAGCTTTGTTGATCTTCACGGAACATCTCGCTAGCATATAATTTATCCAATAAATCAACTGCTTGTTGTGAAGATAAAACACCTGAAGATAATACTGCAACTTGACCTTCTAGCATTGGATAAAGTTCTTTAACACTCACACTACCCGCTGAGTAGTTAATGATATTATAAGCATTATAAAGCCCATCTTCACGTTGGTTAATACTGATGCTGTGATCAATCACTTGCAAACTAACATCTAATAGTTCTTTTAATACCTCACTATCAACACTTACTTTATGCGAGAAGCCTTTACTATAAACAACACTTCGGTATTCACTTGCAGAAATAGCAAGTTCACTTAATAGCGAACGTGAATTTTCTCTAGTGATACTCTTTTGTTGAATCAAAATAATAATTTTATGTAATGTTTCGGTTGTATTAAGCAACCACTCAACCAATTCAGAAGATAATTCTACGTTTTGAGCTTGCTCTTTTAATAAATCTTGGATGAATGCAACATAACGGCGCATGTAATATAGAGTTACCATTGATAGCCCAGTGCCTACAATTGCATTATTTGCATCATTCCACTCAGGTCTTTGCGTATTTAACCAAATACCACCACCAATCACTAAGTTGCTTAACTTAGACAATAGAGGCACTAATAATTTTTCAGTCAGGTTAACCAGATATACCTCACCCTGCTCGTTTAATAGCAAGCGCCCATCATTACCAAAATCTTCGACCTGAGCTTCAATCAGCTTCTGCTTAGCATCATTGAATTTAACCGTATTCTTAGGGTCAGAAAAAACGGTACGCGCATTTTTGATTTCATAAGGTACATTTGCATAACTAAAGATTTCGTTATTTAGGAACTGTTGCAACTCTTGCGGCTGGTACTTCTTAGATAACTCTAAAAATTTAAGCAAATAAATTATTTGGTGATCACCCCAATAACCTATATTACTCCATGCGTCTTCTAGGTCTAAAAGCTCCCAATCAACGCCCTCTTTAGTAATACGGTAAGGGTTATAACCATCAATCGTTGAAGCATTAACAAATTTTGCAATAAACGATTTGATAAAATGAGGATAACTAACAGCAAGTGCTTCCCAGTTTTGGAAAATATCACGCCAGTTACCTTGATAAGATAACAACGGCTCACCTTGATCATCTTTTACTTTGATTTCAAAATGATTCCATGGACGACTTGGGTCACCATGGCGACGACCAAAGGTTAATGGTAAATATTCATGACAAAGACGGACTAATTGTTGATCATTCTCTTCACTAGCAATAGATAATAAGTCTTGGTATTGAATACGCTCAGGTAAAGATTGTAAAAACTGTTGATTTTTAGTGGCTACATTTTGATTCGAATTGGTTAATGTTTTAATAAAGTCTTGTTTTTCTACCCAATATTGATCGGCAACAACACCACCACGCATGTTATTGAACAACACATTGGCATAATGATGTACTGATGTCTCTTCCTGTGCCGTTTTTTGATAAGCATCACTGCCAGCCATTAACATTAATAACTCTTGATGATTTTTATCAATAGATGAATTGATGGTTTCTTTATTGGTTGCGCCAGAATCTAGGTTCTTTTTTAAACTCACAACGTTAGCGTGTGTTTGATCAATATCTGCAACGATCTGCCAGCTATCTTGTTGCTGAGCAGCAAGATGGCAATGTTTGTGAATAAAATAAGCACCACGTAAACCACGACGTAGCGTTTCAGTATCGATTTTACGACCACGACGAAATGCACCGATTTGTTCGCTAGAGAGCAGAATTGACTCGAAATCTTCGCCAATACTAAATACGCTTGTTGCACGCAATGATTCAGCCGGATCGGCACGATCACTTAATTTTGCATACATACTATAGGTTGCTAATCTTGAATCCGTTAATAATTCATTCCATTTGTAAGCATCAACCAATGCACTTCGATCTTGCAATGCATCTAGTGGTGCACCAGGTGGTAGGATATTTTGGATACCGTCAACAATTTCTAAATCAATCATCTTCTTAGAATCATTGCTTATTGTCGATGATCTAATAAATCCAAGTTGGTCGCTGGTTGCCCATTGGTATTTGAAGGTAATACCTAAATCTAGATTAACTTCTTCAAAAATAATTTTGTCACCAGCGGTATTTTTATAAAGGTTACGCTGTAACTGATACAGTCCATCATGCTGAACATTAAACGGTTCCCATTTTTTGCAACCACTATCAGTTTTCACTTTAATCAGTGTTTTGCTACCAGTGTTTTCTGCACTTTCATGAATATAGTCAACAGACTTGTAAGGGAATAGCGCATTTTCAGGGCGTATTCTACCTGCAGATAAACTTCCTGTAGATGAAATAAAGAACCAATGATCACTCGCAGATACGACACTAATAAAAAATGCCGGCATTTGATCGGAATTGGTTATTTGATAAAATTTTTCACCTTCAATTTCAACAAATTCACCTGTAACATTAGTTAATGGTGAATCTGTCCCTTTTAGTTCTAATGTTTGGTCATTCATTTCGTCACTATTTTGAACTAATTTCCCTGTTACATTATTTAATGGAATATTCATAATTTCTTCTTTTAAGTTGATTATATTCACCGCTTTATAGCGAACCAATTTTCAAATATAGTATTGTCCGTACAACAATTATTTAATTACCATACCGAGCATGTAAGCGCTTACTTTTTCGATTGAAAAAAATGTTTTAGCATTAACACTAATACTAAAACATTAATAAATTTAGATGTTAAAACACCTGATAAAATGATCCTCTGCAACTTGGGTCACCTCAGGAAAACTATCACTACACTTATCTAAAGCGCGCGGACAACGAGATGCAAATGGGCAACCTTTTGTATCAGGTCTCCATAAAGGGATCTCACCCTTTTTCGCCCCTAATTCTCGGCGACCACTGTTACCAGCTTCCGGCACTGCTGATAATAATAATTGCGTGTAAGGATGCTTTGGTGTTTGCGTTACTTTGTCGCTATTTCCCCACTCCACCATATGGCCAACATACATCACCGCTGTTTTTTCAGCGAAATATCGTGCAGTGGCAATATCATGGGTGATGTACATAAATGAGATACCGTGCTTATCTCTTAAATCAGCCATTAGATTTAAAATGCCTAAACGTACTGAAACATCTAACATCGAGATTGGCTCATCAGCTAAAATAACTTCAGGATCAACCGCTAATGCACGCGCAATTGCAACACGTTGTCTTTGACCACCACTTAACTCATGAGGAAATTTTTCAGCTGTTTCTGCTGCTGGAAATAAACCTACAAGTTCCAGTAATTCATGAACTAGTTTTTTTACTGTTACTTTATCGCCACGTTTATGGATAAGTAAAGGACGCGCTATATGGTGATAGATTGAATGTACCGGGTTTAAAGAGCCAAATGGGTCTTGGAAAATCATTTGTACCTGGCGAGCATACTCAAGACTACCATTCTCCTTGATATACTCTTGCAACGGCTGTCCTTTAAAAGAAATATCACCCGATGTTTTTTCATAAATACGCGATAAAATGCGTGCGCCAGTACTTTTACCAGATCCTGACTCCCCAACTATCGCAAGCGCTTCACCTTTACGTAAATCAAATGACACATCGTTAACCGCACGCATGAAGTTTTTCTTGTTATTTGATTGACCAATTGGAAAATCTTTCACCAAATTTTTTATTGATAATATAACTTCAGGCGTATCTGTTGCTTCTACTGTAGCTTCTACTGTTGTTGTATCCAATGTTGCATTCATCATTTATTCCTTACAATTTGGTGACATGCAGCTTGGTAATCAAGATGCAAATCAATCAGTGCAGGCTCATCAGTTTTACAGATATCCACACACTCAGTACAGCGCGTACTGAAATTACAGCCTTTAGGTAGGCGAAGTAAGTTAACTGGATCACCTGGAATACCATAAAGGCGCACTTTAGGCCCATGAATTGTCGGGAATGAAGCGATCAAACCTTTAGTGTAAGGATGAGAAGGATTACTAAACACTGTTTTAGCATCGCCAATTTCAATTAGATTACCCGCATACATCACGCCGATACGGTCTGCTATCTCACCCATCAAGCTCAAATCATGACTTATAAACAAAATAGAAAATCCAAACTTTTCTTTCAAATCATAAAGTTCGTTTAATATTTCACGTTCAACAACCACATCTAACGCTGTGGTTGGTTCATCCATAATGATTAATTTAGGTTCAAGTGCTAATGCAATCGCAATAACAACACGTTGTCTCATACCACCACTTAATTGGTGGGGGAAACTGCCTAAACGATCGCCATGAAGACCAACAATCGCGAGTAACTCAACCGCTTTCAAGGTTGCTTCTTTATAAGTAATTCTTTTATGTGCAACGATAACATCAGTAAGTTGCTCACCAATGGTAATCACTGGGTTTAAAGAGTTCATCGCACTTTGGAAAACAACTGAAACATCATTCCATCTAAATGCACGCAACTCTTTTTCAGACATAGTTAACACATCACGGCCTTCATACAGAACTTTACCTTCTGATATTAATGCAGGTGATTTGTGCAAACGAGCGATGGCAAATGCTAATGTACTTTTACCACAACCTGATTCTCCAGCAATACCTAATGTTTCACCGGGTGCAATCTCTAAACTCACGTTATTAACCGCTCTTGCTATGCCATTTGGCGATACATAATCGACACAAAGATTTTTTATTTCTAACAATGCTTTACTCATACTAGACCTCGACGTTTGTCTGCATCATGTTTTAATTTTTTCCATAACTTCATATGTGGACCCGTTTTTAGTTTAGGGTTACTAACTTGGTCAATAGACATATTAAGTAATGCTAATGCGCCACCAGTCAATGCTAACGCTGTTGCTGGTACTATCATTTCCCACCATGCACCGGTATATAATGAAGATGAGGTTTGTGCCCAATACAGCATTGATCCCCAACTAACTTCAGTCGCATCGCCTAAACCAAGAATACCTAGTCCAGCTTCTGCGCCCATTGCATAGATAACCGTTCCCAGAAAACCACCAAATACAATTGAGATAAGGTTCGGTAATATTTCTACCAGAATGATGCGAACTTTTGACTCACCCATTACTTCGGCTGCAATGATGAACTCTTTACTACGGATTGCCATTGTTTGCGAACGTATTACACGTGCTCCCCATGGCCAGGACGTGACCCCGAGTAAAATAGTTATCACCATGGAACCGACTTGTCCCAAGAAGGCGGCCAATACAATGAGTAAGGGTAATTGAGGAAAAACTAAAAACACATTGGTAATGAAGTTCATCCATTCATCAATTTTACCGCCAAAATAACCCGATGTAACACCGACAGCAACTGCAATAGTCGTTGCAATAATGCCAGCAAAAAGTGCCACACTCAGTGTTTTTCTAGCCCCTTGAAGTACTTGACTATAAACATCACGTCCACTTCGCGTTGTACCTAGTACATGCTCTGCATTGGGTGCAACATGTGGTCGAGCAACACGTTTCTCAGGGTCATGAGATGATAATACTGGCGCGAATAACGCACCTAATAAAATCATTGTGATTAATATTCCGCCAATAATACCAGGAGGATTACCTTGGAAAAATGCGATGAACTTGTTAAACCCATTTTTCAATTTTTGTTTGAATTCAGAGTGATTATCTGTTCCATCAGAAACCTCTGTATTTGTTAAATTGCTCATAATATAACCTTAATTTGAAATGCGCGGGTCAAGCCATACATAAAGTAAATCGGCGATGAAATTGGCTGTTAAAACTGCAGATACAAGAATCAATAAAATCGCTTGGATCAACGGATAATCTCGGGCTACGATACCCTTCAGCAAAATATTACCTAAACCTTGATAGTTAAAAACCACTTCAGTCATGATTGAGCCTGCGAATGAGAAACCAATTGCCATTGCGATCGCTGTTGCAACAGGCAAAATGGCATTTCTTCCTGCATATCGATACATGACTCGGTAACTGCTTAATCCTTTAGCTTGTGCCATGGTGACATAGTCTTCACCGAGTACATTAATCATCGCGTTACGCATATTAAATACCCAGGTTGCAATACCCACTAGAATCATTGACCCCATAGGTAACACTGCATGTTTTAGTACACTGCCAATAAACTCAAGAGTAAATCCGGGTGCAATTTCAGGATCATAGGTATAAGCAAGCGGTAAAAGCTCTAGTTGTAAACCAAAGAAGTAGAACAGTAGTAATGCGGTTACAACATATGGAAAGTTACTAATGAAAGCTAAAATCGGTGGTACAACTTTACCAAATAGTCCATCACGGTGATAAGAAGAGTATGTGCCTATGCTAACACCAAGAATTAAGGCAACAATTAATGAGCCTAATGCAAGGAACATAGTCCACGGTAGTGCCATACCAACAACATCAATCACATCGACTGGAAACATTAATACCGATGGTCCTAAGTCGAGTGTGAAAACACTTTTGATATAAGCGATATATTGCTCAAATACAGAGCCATCAACAAAACCATACATCTCTCTCACTGCATCCATTTGTGATGGATCCATACGACCTTGCGCTGCTGCAAATAATGCATCTACAGGATCACCAGGCATTAACCTTGGTAGTAAAAAATTAAAAGAAATTGCAATAAGAAATGCAGTGAAATAAAAACTTAGTCGGCGTAATAAAAAACTCATTATTTTCCCCCAATAGTGAAAGAGCCAACCATGGCTCTTTCTAAAAATGACAATTACTTAAGGTGAATATTATTTAGAATCACATTACGTTTGCCACCGTCATACCAAACAGGTTGGATGTACGGGTCTTCTGCACTAGGCCAACCGACAAATTTCGCTGTACTGTATTGGAACCAAGTAGCATTTGAGAATAATGGAATAAATGGCATATTTGCTGCAGTGAACTCTTGTAGCTGATCAATAATTACCTTTTGTTCAGCAGGATCGTTGGTTGAACCAAAGCTATTAATCAAGGCTTCAATCTCATCAGAATGAACACCGTGACCCGCATGCCAAGATTGACCAACACGTGATGCTAAAAAGTATTCTTGGTAAGCAAGAATTGGGTTATTAGAAACCATTGACCAGTTAATCGACATTTTGTATTTACTGTCTTTCAAGTTTTTATCATAAACAGCCCAATCGACAGTTTTAACATTCGCTTTAATACCAATTTCTTCATAGTATTCAGTCACCATTTGCACGACTTGAATCCAATCTGTCCAACCATTTACCACTTCAATATCAAATTCAATAGTTTCGCCATTTTCCATATCACGGAAACCATCGCCATTACGGTCAGTGTAACCAGCAGCATCAAGTAATTTCATCGATTGCTCTGGGTTATACTGCGTAATATCTTTATATTTTTCTGTCACTTCTTTGCTAATGTGCGTTTTATAAAGCTCAGCAATACCACCAGCATTGAAGTTTGCAGTTGGGTAACCATAAGCTGCAATATCTACAATTGTGTCACGGTCTAATGCCATTGATAATGCTTTACGTACATTTACATCATCAAATGGTTTTTCTTTGGTGTTAAGATAAAGGTGAATCGCATCATTTGCTGGGTACCAAAAATGATGATTTTCAGGATCAGCTTTAACAAAAGTATTTTCAACATCAGCGATGAAGTTAGAACCCCAATCAATTTCACCTTTCATTAATGCAGGTTGGATTTGAGAGTTATCGTTGTATGAACGGTATGTTAGACAGTCAATGTATGGGCGACCTTCTAAGTAATAGTTAGGGTTACGACAAAGTTGCATCTGCTGCGCTCTAACATACTTAACATCAGTCATTGGGCCACTGCCCACTGGGTTAGGATTGGTGAAAGTGGTTAAATTCTCTGCTTTACTCCAAGTATGCTCTGGAACAACATGATAAGTAGCGATATCCCAAATAATTGTTGAATCCGCTTCTTTTAATTCAAAAATAATAGTTGTGTCGTCGGGTGTCGTAATTGACTGTAGATTACCTGCAGACCATAGCCCTTTAAGGTCAAACGAAGGTGCTTCTTTAGTCATGTTAAAACTAAATGCAACATCTTTAGAGGTCAATGGTTTACCATCAGACCATGTTAAACCATCACGCAGTTTCATAGTGATGGTTTTTAGGTCATCTGAATAGTCAGCAGATTCAGCTAAACGCCACTCAGTGTTACCCGTCATATTGTTAAAAACCATTAACGGTTCAAACATAACCCCATTGATTAAGTCTTTAGTTGTATACGGATTAAAGTTGTCCACAAAACCTGTATTAATG
>JBALXF010000078.1:0-9462 GCA_036961085.1 Psychromonas sp. | reverse complement strand
GTAACCTCTTCCGACATGTTCTTTCTGTAGAAAGCCGTACAAGTGGCATTTTGCCAAACCGTTTTTTTCATTTTTTCTCTCATTTTGGCGACGTATGCTTCCTGCAGAACCTGCTTGGCATCGATGGCTCTGATGCTTTTATCGCGTTTTACTGCGCTAATGGCTTGCACGATATAATCGGTCGTCACCTGCATATAAGACATTTGTGAGCTGTGGCCAGTGCCGGTGTTAGGTCCGTTCACTTTAAAATAGTTGGGGAATCCAGAAACGGTAATTCCCCTATAAGAGACAGCATCATTTACCCATTCGCTATTAAGATTTCGCCCCCCAATACCATAGACCTGAAAAGTCAGCGCCTTTTTCATATTAGAGTAGGCATAATAACCCGTGGCGTAAACGATGACATCCAAGAGTATATCTTTACCATCTTTTGTTTTGATGCCCTGGGGGGTTATGCTTTCAATGCCACTGATATCGACATCGACATTGTCACGTGATAGTGCAGGGAGATAAGCATTGGTCGGTATAACGCGGCGACAACCTAATTCGTAATCGGGTATCATATGCTGACGTAATGTATCGTCTTTAATATATTTTTTGAGGTGTTTTTCAAGTCTTTTCCTGTAATAGCTTTTCATGAGTTGGCTGATTGTTAAAGTTCCTGGATAGCGGCGAAAGGCAAGAAACCTAATGTCATAAAAAATAAACACCAGTAATCGTATCAAGTGCCGAATACCTGGTAAGGTTCGCACAAAACGCTCTAGAGCACCGTAATTTCGGTCTGAACGAGGGAGGATCCACTGCGCCTTGCCCATGAATAAAGTTAAGTTGGAAACCTTATCGGCAATCGCGGGAACAATCTGTGCAGCTGAACACCCCGAACCGATCACAGCGATACGTTTTCCTTCATACTCGACAGCGTGATCCCAGTGCCCGGCATGGAATATAGACCCTTTGAAGGTTTCAGCACCTTTAATATTAGGTATATGCGGATTAGCCAGCACACCACTGGTATCTATAATAAAGCGGGCACTATATCTGTTGCCCGATTCGGTATCCACGTACCACAAACACGCTTCCTCATCGTAAGTAAGCCGCGTCACCGTCTGGTTCGTTTTTGCCTGCTTTCTTAAGCCAAATTTTTCGATAATATGATTCGTATATGCTAGCAATTCACTTTGTGAGGAATAAGTTTTCTTGAACGGATAGGCAACAAAGGAGATAGAGTAAAGACTAGTTGGAACATCTACCTCTGCTCCCGGATAGGTGTTAACTTGCCAAGTTCCACCTAACTCAGCGCTTCTTTCCAACAACACAAAGTCATTACACTGCTTTTTCTGCAAACGGATAGCGGCCATCAACCCTGAAAACCCGGAACCAATGATCACTGTCTCAAAGTATTGAACGCCCTCTTGTGTCCGCCCTCTCCACTCAGCCTGTTTCGGGGGAATTGACTCAGATGCATTAATCGTAAAATTATTTTTGGCATTCATTTGCTCATTTATCCTTGTTGGAGACAACTCAGCTATATTTATGGGTTTGTTATCTATAATAATGACTGCAATATTTGCAGCCTTTATCCAGTATGAGATTTATTACTGCACAAATTTAGTTGATTTTATGTAAGCGGTTATGTCAGATAACTCTTCATTATTAAATATCTTACTGACCTCAATCATTTTGATTTTGTGCTTATTTTCAACGTGAAAGTGTCTTTTATTTGCGGCAAATAAGGTTAGTTGCTCAAATATATAAGGACCATTTAGATGACTTATTTTTGGACTTTTGGTGAAGAATCGTCCAAAAGCACTAGAATGACACCCTTCACAGTTAGCTGTATATAACGCTCTTCCGTTATTAATATCTCCTGCGACGGTTTCAGTTGAATTAACAATCGGTAAGCCTTTGTAATAGTCAGCTATACGTGGCAATTCATTCTCCTGAAGTGATTTTACTTGTCGTGACATCTCTTGGATCACGGGTGATAAACTATCAGTACCGCGTTTATCAAAGCGGAAATTTCTCAGCTGTTCTATTAGGTATTGATCGTCCATGCCAGCCAACGTAGGTGTGTTATCTGGCGTTGAAGCAGTTGCTGAGTGGCAGCTATTGCATTGTGAAATGGTTTTTTTAAAATTCTCATGCGAGTCTTCCGCTGTAGAAGAACAGCTTTGAATTATAAGTAACGGGACAGCAAAAATTGCCAATACGAGTATTTTATTCACCTAACCTCCTAGCCCTAATTTCCGTAGACGATTTGAAATAACTTAAGCAAATGATTTAAGAAAATAATAAGATCTGCATCGCTTATTGAAGATAGTATTAAATTCAGCATGATTTCCGACTCTTTTGTCACTAAAGAGTCGGATTTTAAATTGATCAATAGCATGCGTAATTATTTGAAAGATACTAATGACGATCACTTCGATAGCCTGTTATCATTTGTTTGATAAGGTTTGAGGGCCCGACAAAGCTAAGCACTACAACGACTGCAACATGAATTATAACAAACGTCATCACCATGCTTGCCAGTAGCTCGTGAAGTTCTTCAACCCACTCTTCCCCCCAGAACACGTCAATCCCCATCATCCAACCGGATAAACCTGTCAATAAAAGTCCTAATAGCAATGCGAAAATCATAAGTCCACCCAAAGGATTATGCCCATTACTGGATTCAAATTGTTTTTTACTCAGGAGGGTTAAATGGTGCTTAACACCAGATGGTGTTGGCAAGAAGTCCTTGAAACGGGCATTTTGGGATCCCAAAAACCCCCAAATAAAACGTACCACTAAAGCTGACAGTACATAATACCCCACCCATCTATGAGCCGTTTCTCCTTCTTCAAGGATGATAAAGTTCATCAAAAAGGCGATAGCAACGGACCAATGAAACAGCCTAAGTAGCGGGTCCCAAATACGTTGGTGCATCATCATCATATTTTCCTTTAACTTTTATCTCGTTGTTTAACGATTTCTCCAGTTACTGGGTGAAAATAAATCTCAACTTTCTGACCTTCTTTGTTATACCCGTAGATTTCATAACAGCCATGAGAACTCTCTTTGAATTTCTTCCAAGTGTAACCTTGATCTTTTAATTGTTTCTGGAATTGTTGTTCTGGGATCCAGTTCGATTTATCTTCTCCGTCAGTACATGTAGGTCCGGCAAAGACACTTAAAGAAATCCCCATCATCATAAATACGGCTAGTAGTTTTTTCATATCAATCTCCCTTTTCTTAAAAATGTGCTTATACATTAAAGCCAAAACAGTTTAACTAAGGTGACTTAAGAGAAGCTTAAGAAAAAACTTTATTTACATTTACCTGTTAATCTAACTGTACCATCCTCTTCCTCTATGAGGATCAACATAACCATAACGTTTACTGTACCAATGAATACATTACGGTATTAAAGACGCTAATCAGCAATGACGACAATAAGTTAAAAGAGAAGAGCAAAGTCTAGCAGCAATATTTTCACCCCAACCAGTACTTCCAAGTTGAATCTTTTCAATATATTCGTTTTGTAGTATCGGATAGCTTCCAACAGGCCATAGGAAGCCAATGAGTTGATTTAATTTTAACCCCGTTTGAACCGGTTCAGTAGAGGCCAAAGGGTTAATTAGTGTAACCAACGATCCTCTCTGCCCACTTAAAATCAGCCAGAGGTACTAAACAGACATAGACTAAATGCAATGGAACTATTATAAATTTATGTCATACTCTTGTGCATGTTGTGAGAATGTAATTTTTAAGTAAAAAGGATGTGACAATGAAAAAAACGCTAATTTTATCCAGCTTAATTCTTTCACTAGCGGCCATCACTCCCGCTTCCGCTAATCTTTCTGTAGATAGCTTGCTTGGTGGTGGAGATGATGCAGCAGAGGCAGTGGAAAGTAATCCAATGGTGGGTATGCTTACAGATAGCCTTGGTATTTCTTCAGAGCAAGCAGCCGGTGGTGCTGGCGCTCTATTAGCCATGGCTAGTAATGGCCTCTCAGAGTCTGAGGGCTCAGAGCTCAGTAGTATGATTCCGGGTCTTGACTCCCTTACTGGGTCGATTCCAGCGGGTCTTGGTAGCACACTTACAAACATGGACAGTGTAAAAACTGCGTTTTCAGCTATGGGCTTAGATCCTGCACTCATTGCCCAATTTACCCCCTTGATAACCCAATATCTTGCATCACAAAATGCTAGCTCTGGTCTAATGGATTCTCTCGGATCATTATGGAAATAGCCAGTTAAAACACAAAATAAAAGACAGCATTTAATAGCTGTCTTTTTTTAAAATAAATTCTGATAATATTTTATTTTGTACTGTTCCGCTTCATAAAACTACTTCTATAGTAGCTTCGAGTTCAAGGCAGATTCTTCAAAGTACGTTATCCGATTATTTTTTATTGAACATAGCTTGGCCGGTTTTATCTTTATCAGACCAAAAATTGATATTGAACTGTGCATCATCGCTTAGTTCAATTCGGTGCCAATACTCTGGAGGACTAGTAGCAAACTGCCCTGCCTCAATAACCACTTTAACTTCCGGCTCAGTTGCTTCGCTATCGGCAAAACCAAAATACGTCACCACACCTTCCATTACACATAACTGCCCAAAAACACCTTCCGCGGTATTATGGTGAGAGAGTAATGCCTGAGGTACATTTTCATTAGTGAAAAATGGCGTTGAGCGTTGAATTTTCCAGTTTGCTGGGATACGTAAATGAGTCATAATTTTCTCCTAATTATTTATAATATTGCAGACCATTATTTAATATGATCTGCTCATTGCTGTACTTTAAAGCGTTGCAGGTAGCGATCTAAGCAGTGGAAAGGCATTTTTCATATGCCCTTCTGTTACCACAAACCCCACTACCTCTTTATTTTCGTTATACGCTTTTACCGAGCAACCTTGAGCATCGAGATCAACCTGCCAGGAAGTAACACCGTGAACCGTATTACCACCTAATTGAATCGGCATACGTGGTGTTTTAATTTTAACTAACATTGCCGGTAGCTTTAAGTCAGTTGGTTGTGAGAGTAAAGTTTTTGCTAACGCATTGGCGCTTAACATTATCGGTTGTAGGTAGGCCATCACCTTGCCGTTAATCTCCGCACAATCTCCCAATGCATAGACATTGTTAGCCGATGTCTTTAATTGCTGGTTAACTAGCAGACCTTTATTCACTGCTAATCCTGATTTTCTTGCCAGCCCAACATTAGCCTTTAAACCGGCAGCAGAGATAACACAATCGACAAGGTGTGTGTCGCCTGAGCTGAGTGTGGCACAAATCCCTGATTCAGTATTATCTAGCGACTTAATGCATTTACTTAACTCAAAAACAACACCTATTTCCAACATATTTTTCTGTAATGTATCTGCAATCATTGTCGGTAGCATATTCGCCATCAGACCTTTATTCGGATCAACCACCAGCACGTTTTTACCGCTACTGGCAAGGTCCATGGCAATTTCAGTCCCGATAAGTCCAGCGCCGATCACCAATACACGTTGTGCGTTTTGTAACTGTAACTGAGCACTTTCAAATTCACGAAGACTGTTTAGGGTGATCACACCGTCAGTTGCATCCCCCTGCATTGGCGGAATAAATGTTTGAGCGCCCGTTGCCAAAACCAGTTTCGCGTAGGGTCTGGCAACACCTTTAACCATAATTTCCTGATTATCAGTGTCGATGCTTTCAACCTCTGTAAAAGCATGTAAGCTAATATTATTCTCGGCAGCAAACGCATCGCCTGACATACGAATTAGATCCGCGCTAGTTTGCTGGTTGCTAAATACATGGCTCAAATCAGGTTTGTTATAATCGTGCCCCGCATCTAGGGTAAAAACTGTAATTTCCTGACTTTTATCAGTACGTCTGATTGTTTTGATTAATTGATAAGCAGCAAAGCCACTACCAATAATAATGATGGGCGCGCTCATGATGCTTTCTTCCCTTCAATTGCTACGAACACATCCTTACCTAGACCACAATCAGGACAAAGGAAGAAATCAGGCACAGCGCTCCAAGGTGTACCAGGTTCTACATCTTGATTAGGCTCACCTAATGCAGGTTCATAAACCCAGTTACAGACGGTACATAACATATCTTGTGAATCATTAAGCGTAGATTCATTGTTTGTTGATTCAACTTTTGGTGATTCACTTATTTGTGTCACTTGATTTACAGAAGCGTTATTGACTATTGCTGGAGCTAGCTGATCAGCAAGCGCAGACTTAATCGTTTTAACATTACTAAGGTCATGCAATGCCCAGCTTTTTGCAACTTGACGACCATGATCACGACATTCACGCATCGCTTTACCATCTGGTCGCCATTTAGTTTTCATGCCGACAATAGTTTCAAAACCTGCATCTGTAAGGCGTGTATGAATACGGTCAACCGCGCCACCATTCCAGCCATAACTGCCAAATGCGCCTGCTTTTTTGTCTTTAAAGCGTAGCCCCGTGATCTCTTCGAGCATACCCGCAATCTTAGGCATCATTACATTATTCATAGTCGATGAACCGACTAAAATGCCTTTAGAACGAAACACATTTTCTAGTATTTCATTTTTATCGTGGCGAGAAACATTGAATACTTTCACTGATACCGCAGGGTCAACATCGTTAATCCCTTGCGCAATAGCATCGGCCATCATGCGGGTATTATTAGACATAGAATCATAAAAAATAGTGATTCTATCTTCTTGATAATTATCAGCCCAGGCTAGATATTGATGAATAATCTGAGTCGCATCTTCACGCCAAACCACACCATGAGCAGTAGCGATGATATCAACGGGTAGATTAAAGCTAAGCACTTCATGGATTTTAGCCGTTACGAGTGCACTAAATGGTGTTAATATATTTGAGTAATAACGTAAACATTGATCCATCAATTCTTTTTGATCAACTTCATCGTTAAACAAGCGTTCATCACAGTAGTGTTGGCCGAATGCATCATTACTGAAAAGTACGGCATCTTCAGTTAGGTAAGTCATCATACTATCTGGCCAATGCAGCATAGGTGTTTCAATAAAGACCAATTTTTTACCATTACCGATATCGAGCGTGTCTCCAGTTTTTACAATATTGAAGTTCCACTCTGGATGATGGTGTAATCCAGTGATCGAATCGATCGCATTTTCTGTACAATAAATTGGTGTATTAGGAATTTTAGCCATCAGTGATGCTAACGCGCCTGAATGATCTTCTTCGGCGTGATTAATAACAATAAAATCAATTTTATCTAGATCAATTTCCATTTCTAGATTTTGAATAAACTGCAGACTGAAGCGATGATCAACCGTATCGATTAAGACATTTTTTTGTTCACGGATCAGATAGCTATTGTAACTAGTACCTTGGGTTGTTTTATATTCAGTGCCGTGGAAATCTTGTACTTCCCAGTCACGTTGCCCAACCCAATGGATATTGCTTTTGATGTGAATAGTCATATTTGTACCTGCATAATTAAAAAGAATTAGTAAAGATGACATACTTATTGCACTCTACGTGCCAACTTTTCAACTAATTGATTTTTAACAGTTATTAATTTACCTTATATTCATACTGTCATTATGACACCGAATAAAAAGTGTCGTTTTAACAATGATAGTGTCATAATAACAATGCATGATAATTTAAAACAGGTAAGCAAATGGAACGTAAACATCAAGCATTAACACAATTAGCCATTGATCTAACCAATAGTGTCTCCAGTCAGGATAGATTTGAACGCCTGCTTTTTGTTATCCGTAAGCTGTTCAACTGTGATGCATCGGTACTGTTAGCTTTTCAAAATCAACAATTTTCTCCTTTAGCTATTAATGGACTATATGATGAAGTCTTAGGACGGCGTTTTAATATTCAAGAGCACCCCAGATTAGAGGCAATTGCCAGAGCTGGTGATATTGTACGTTTTCCGGCAGACAGTGAGTTACCCGATCCTTATGATGGACTTATCGTAAATCATAAAGGCGAGTTAAATGTGCACTCTTGCATTGGCTTGCCACTTATTGCTAATGATAATCTCATTGGTGCGCTAACTATTGATGCATTCGATCCACTAAAATTTAATACATTCACTAACCAAGATCTGCGTATTATTAGTGCACTTGCAGCAGCAAGTTTACATACCTCACTGCTGCTAGAAAAACTAGAAAACCAAGCTGGTATGTTTAGTAATTTTGATGCGCATGCCACTTTCGAACAACAGACAGTAGAGATGATCGGACATTCTCAAGGCATTTTAGATCTGCAGTCGCAAATTAAAGCGGTAGCAGATACCGAACTTTCAGTGCTGATCACCGGTGAAACCGGAGTGGGTAAAGAGTTAGTTGCAGCATCGCTACATGCTCAATCAGGGCGCAGTGAAAACAACCTGATCTATTTAAATTGTGCAGCACTGCCAGAGTCGGTCGCTGAAAGTGAACTTTTTGGACATGTAAAAGGCGCATTTACCGGTGCAATCAGTGATCGTAAAGGCAAGTTTGAACTGGCTAATAACAGTACGCTATTTTTAGATGAAGTCGGCGAATTACCACTCTCATTACAAGCTAAGTTATTACGCGCTTTACAGTATGGCGATATACAAAGGGTCGGTGATGAGCAAAGTTTAAAAGTGAATACGCGTATTGTCGCGGCAACTAATCGTGCATTGCATGAGGAAGTAAAAGCAGGACGTTTTCGTGCAGATCTCTACCATAGATTAAATGTGTTTCCGGTACATGTACCGCCTCTAAGAGAGAGAGGCAATGACGTGGTTTTATTATCAGGATTTTTTGCTGAGCGCTGTCGAGGGAAACTGGGTTTTGCCAACTTAACGATTGCTCCCGAGGCCATTGACCTTATCCAACATTATAATTGGCCTGGTAATGTGCGTGAATTAGAGCATGCAATTAATCGTGCCGCCGTGATTGCTAAATCACAAACAAGCGGCTCCTATCTATCCTTAAAAGCTAGCCATTTCCAGCTAACTTCCGAGCACATTTCAGCACAGGAAACAAATTCAGAAGTCGGTCTACTTGCTGAACATAAACAGATAATGAATGAAGGCTTGCGTGAAGCAACCAATGATTTTCAAGTCGCGATGATTAAACAAGCTTATCAAGAAAACGGTAACAGCTGGGCATCAACAGCAAGACAGCTTAAAATGGATAGCGGTAATCTGCACCGTTTAGCCAAAAGACTTAATTTAAAATAAACATGATCGTGTTATTTTATCCCCCCCATTAACGGCTCAATAGACCTTTAATGGGTCCCCCTAAGCTCATTGCTATTTGAGCACATTGCTTTTTAAACACATACTATAATCAAAATTTGGTTCATTAAATGATAATTTCCGAGCGTCCATCAAAGCTGAGTTTACCAATAACTAACCCAGGCGTCTCCACTGTGCTGGAGTATCTGATCATTAAGTTTCCTTATATTGATGCTCAGATTTGGCGACAACGAATGGTCGATGG
>JBALXF010000077.1:0-9483 GCA_036961085.1 Psychromonas sp. | reverse complement strand
AGGGTAAGTCAGTGTGACTATCTGACGAGCATAAGATGGGTCTGTTAAAATTTCTTGGTAACCTGTCATTGATGTATTAAAAACAACCTCACCAACAGAACTTCCATCAGCACCGATTGATACACCTTCAAACACAGTTCCATCTTCCAATACCAGTATGGCAGAATGACTCAAGATAACCTCCAAGGGGAAAAAAAATAAAATTCACGCCCCTGAATGAAAAAATCTTGTTCATTTTCCCACCAGCGACCCGTAGATTTTGGCAAATTCGCGACATTTTATAGATCTTCTGCACAATTAACCAATCATTTTTTATTTATTACGCAAAAAATAGCTAGTTCACACAATTTATAAATTTTAATCATTTAAAATGGGAATATGGGTTATTTTTCTGATCAATTTATGCCTAAAGTTGGTTATCAGTATAGGTTTAGCTAACTTATTAATAATGCTCAGCAATACTCATGAAAGCTTTATATAGAAGACGTATTTCTGCCAAGTCATTTGAAATTAAGATGACAATTTTCCCGCCTATCAAAATTAGTTTGAATATTGCTCTTTATTATTTTTCGTTAGCACGATAGATTCTATCAATTCATCTGACATAACAACGGCATGCGAAATTAATAATTTCGTAAATTAATTTAAATCAGTTTACTATGCCTTAAAGCAAGTTTTCTCACTCTAATCATTCAGTCATTTAATATTTTTATGAAGGTCAATTATGCAACAACTTCAATCAACATCCGCGTCTTCAGTTTGGTCTTATTTTTCGACAATATGTTCTATACCGCATCCATCAAAACATGAGAAACAATTAACTGATTGGATTATTTCATGGGCAAAAGATCACAATATTGATTGCACAAAAGATGAAATTGGAAATTTAATTCTACGAAAACCTGCGACTACAGGTTATGAGAGTAATACCGCTGTTATTCTGCAAGCACATCTTGATATGGTGCCGCAGAAAAATAATGATATTGAACATGATTTCACTAAAGATGCCATTAAAATGATTATCGATGGTGAATGGTTGCATGCCGACAATACAACATTAGGTGCAGATAATGGTATTGGTATGGCATCTTGTTTAGCGGTGTTGGCTGATGACAATATTCAGCATGGTCCTTTAGAAGTGCTATTAACAACCGATGAAGAAACCGGTATGACTGGCGCATTTGGTCTTCAGGCAGACTCATTGCAAGGTAAAATTCTAATCAACACCGACTCAGAACAAGAAGGTGAACTGTATGTCGGCTGTGCAGGTGGTATTAATGTTAATATCGACCTTCCTTTTGAAGTAATGGAAAGCGAACCTACCTATAAAGCGTTTGAAATTTCAATTGCGGGCCTCAAAGGTGGACATTCTGGTTGTGATATTAATTTGGGCCGTGCTAATGCGATTAAGCTATTAGCTTCAGCTTTAGAAAACTTAGATGCTATTCCTTTTAATATCGCATACTTTGAAGGCGGTAGTTTACGCAATGCCATTCCAAGAGAAGCGACTGCTGTTATTGTTTGTGACTCTCAATACCAAAATAGTTTAGAAACAGTTATCAATACCCTGCAATTGAGCCTAAGCAGCCAATTTAAAGATATTGAGCCTAATTTAGCGGTTACTATTAAAAGCTCTGTATTACCGAGTTTTATTCTGACTCACCAAAGCCAAGACAACCTAATAAATAGCTTACAGCAATGTAAAAATGGCGTGTTCATGATGGATAGCCATTTCTCTGATGTAGTACAAACATCAAGTAATTTAGGGATCATTACACAAAACAAACAAAACCCAAGTCGTTTTCAAATCCAAGTTTTAGTACGTTCACAACTTGAACAAGAAAAACAAGATATTGCAGAAGAGATTACAGTTCACTTCCAGAGCCATAATGCCACTGTACGTAAAGATGGTAACTACCCAGGTTGGACACCAAATATGGATTCTGCAGTTTATTCAGTAATGGAAGAACAATATCAAGCGCTTTTTGCGACTAAACCTAAAGCGATGGTCATTCATGCGGGTCTGGAATGTGGTTTATTCAGTGATAAATACCCACATTGGGATATGATTTCATTTGGCCCAACGATTAAATTCCCACATAGTCCAGATGAGAAAGTAGAGATCGCAAGTGTTGATAAGTATTGGCAGTTACTGGTAGCAACGCTTGCTGCGATCGATTAACTTATACTCAAAATAATGGAAAAGACAAACATGGCTCGATTATATTAGTTGAGCCATGTTTGATGTAATTACTAATATTCAAGCTTGCTAAGGTCAAACTCTCCTTAAAGCGATTGCAACGCACGCACAGAAATAACATGCTCAACCTGACTTATCGCTTGCACTAACTCATCCGAAGACTCACTTTCTAAATCAATGATGTTATAAGCGATATTATTGCGACTTTTATTCAACATATCGGCCACATTGATATTCCTATCCGCCAAAATTGACAGTACATTTCCTAATACACCAGGTACATTTTTATTAGCGAAAGTGATACGAAAATGGGTGCTTCTTTCAAGGTTAATTGCCGGAAAGTTAACTGAATTTTTAATATTGCCATTTTCTAGAAACTCAATTAATTGCTGGCAAGCCATCACTGCACAATTATCTTCGGCTTCAGAGGTACTAGCCCCAAGGTGAGGCATAGGCAGCACATCGTCACGCAGTAGCATCTCTGTTGTTGGGAAATCCGTTGCAAATCGGTGTAGCTTACCTGTATCAAGCGCAGTGATTATGGCTTTAGCATCACATATTTCTCCTCGCGCAAAATTGAGTAAACAAGCACCGTCTTTAAGGTGTGTTAACACATCATGATTAATCATATTGTTCGTCGCAGTAACCGAGGGTACATGCAAACTAATATAATCACAACGAGACATCAATGAGGCAAGATTTTCCATTTTTTCAATTTTACTGGACAATCGCCATGCGGCTTCAATAGAAATGGCGGGATCAAAGCCTACAACATGCATCCCTAAATCAATTCCCATATTTGCAACATTTGCACCAATCGCCCCGAGTCCAATGACTCCGAGGGTTTTACCAGCGATTTCTCGACCTTTGAACTGCTTTTTACTTTGCTCGAGTGCTTCTCCCATGTCGCTATCACAGACATCAGTCAAACCGCGACAATGGGTAATGCCAGCAAAGGTTCCTCGTGCACAAAGTAACATAGCAGACAACACTAATTCTTTAACTGCGTTTGCATTGGCGCCAGGTGTATTAAAAACCACAACCCCCTGCTCTGAATATTTATCTATGGGTATATTATTTACCCCTGCTCCAGCTCGGGCAACGCCTTTAACAGAGGCTATAAGGGGTTCATTGTGCAGTGCTGAACTTCGCAGAATAATCGCATCGGGATTGCTTAAGGAGCTCGCCACTTCATAGTTGTCATGCTTAAAGTGATCTAAGCCAATACTGGCTATTTGGTCATAAACTCTAATTTGAAACATATAAATTCCATTTTTTGGTAAAGCAAGGTAGATCTTCGTTGGAGACTTTATTAAAAATCCCTTCTTATTGAAAAGTTTAGTTTTATTTTCAATAACTACCAAGCCTTAACCAAAAAACTTAAACAAGCCGCTTTCTTCCTATCATCTAAAATCATTGATACTCTGAGTGAATGTTAGCGTTTTGCTGTAGCGAATAATTTAAAAAAGTTAGCAGTGGTTACTTGTGCTAACTGTTCAAGTGAAACGCCCTTTAACTCAGCAACAAATTCTGCAACATCACGGGTGTAAGCAGGTTCATTTTCTTGTCCACGATGTGGAACAGGGGCTAAATAAGGAGCATCAGTTTCAACCAATAAACGCTCAAGTGGCACTTCTTTTATCACTGCACGCAAATCTTTGGCATTTTTGAAGGTAACAATACCTGAAACAGAGATATAAAAACCCATTTCCATTGCAGCCTGCGCCATTTCAATTGATTCAGTAAAACAATGTAATACTCCGCCGACTTGCTCAGCCCCTTCGCTACGCAGTATTTCTAAGGTTTCTTCACGCGCTCCACGAGTGTGCACAATCAGAGGTTTATTTACCTGCTTAGCTACACGGATTTGACTTCTAAAAGAGGCTTCTTGTTCCGCCTTATTGTCCGGAGAGTAGAAAAAATCTAGCCCCGTTTCACCTATAGCAACGACTTTTTCATCGCCAGCATATTTCAATAATAGCTGTTCATCTGTGGTATTTTCTTGGTGTAATGGGTGCATACCACAAGAACTAAAAATTTGTGAAAAAGGAGCAATTAACTCTGCCATTGCAGGGTATTTTTTTAATTCCACACAAACACTTAAAAGATGTGTAATGCCTTTTTTTTCAGCTTTAGTCACGACTTCAGCTAAATCTTTATGGCGCTCTTTATAATCTAAACCATCTAAATGGCAATGTGAATCCACTAACATGAATATCAATCCTATTTATTGTAGCTGTTCATAACTACTCAATTTTAATCGTTAGGCTCAGTCACCATAGCCATACTAAGAATAGTTAATTAAATTCGTTTTTTATCTTTATCAGTAAGGCATTTATTAACAGCTCTTTTTTCAACCCAGAGTGTTCCATTAGTAGCGTTTGAGTTTTTAGTACTTCATTGCTCAAATCACGTAAACCTTTCAAACTAATTTGTTGTTGCCAAGCTTGTAATTGTGGAGAAGCAAATTGATATACAGCATCAGTAGCAACAACTTGACCTGACAACTTCAACTTATGCAGGTCATGTAAAAGGTAGAAAAGCAATGACAAACGCGCTGCGGCTTTTTCAGCTAAGAACTGACCGAAGTTAAATAATGTTTGTGGGTTATTCAGTAATGAGAACAGCCCTTCTACACAATGCTTTCGCTCATCTTCTTGGCTAGAACCTTGGATACTTTGCAAGTGCTCTAGTAACATCAACGGACTATTTTCAAACAGACGTAACATGCCTTTGTCTGCTAAAGAAAAACCTAAGTCGCTTAACCAAGCTAGTAATTCGGAATCATTGGGTGCATGCAAATGACGATGTTGTACTCTACTTAACATAGTTGGCATAAGTTGGTGATGTGCAGGGGTTAACAAAATAAGATAGCTATTGCCCTGTGGTTCTTCTAATGTTTTTAGTAATGCGTTGGCTGCTGCCGTGGTCAATAAATTAGCATTGTTAATAATAACAACTTTATTTTCACCTAAATTAGGACGCTCATTAAGCACATTAATCAAGCTGCGAACATGTTCAATACCAATAGATTTGCTGCCTTCATTTTGTATCAAGTGTAGATCTAAATGGTTGCCAGCATTAAATAGAGAGCATGAATGACAATGATCACAGGCTCCATGATTTAGCTGTTTGTTAGAGCAAAGTAAGTACTTAGCTATTTGCTCTGCAAGTTTAAACTTGCCAATGCCAACACAGCCGGTAAATAATAAACCATGTGCAAAGCGTCCGCTCTGATAGGTTTCAATTAATTGCTCAATAACCGGATTTAACCAGGGAGTCGGAACTGCTTCTAATTTATTCACTATTTGTAAACTCACCTTAACTAAGCGTTGCGAACCAAGTATCTAACTGCTGAAAAATCGCTTTTTCGACTACATCGGGCGTTTGGCTAGCATCGATGCTAACTGCATTTTGATCATTTTCGACCAATTCACAAAAAACAGCTCTGGTACGTTCAAAAAAGCTAATAGCTTGACGTTCAATGCGATCTAACTCACCACGTCCTCTGGCTCGGGTTAAACCAAGTTCAGGGGCAATGTCTAAATATATGGTAAAATCCGCTTTAAAATCTCCTAAAGAGATCTGCTTTATATCTTTAATTAACTGTAAGTCGAGCCCTCGACCGCCGCCTTGATATGCTAATGATGAATAATTATGACGATCACCAACAACCACATTACCTTTTGCTAAAGCGGGTTTTATCGTATGCTCAACTAATTGCACTCTTGCTGCATACATAATAAGCAACTCGGCTTTATCTTGTAATACTTCACCGGTTACCTCCATTTTAACAATATCACGCATTTTTTCAGCGAGTTCAGTGCCACCAGGCTCACGTGTATAAGTAATCTTTTCACTACCAACACCTTGTGCCGCTAACCATTTGGCAACATAGGAAATTGCAGTACTTTTACCTGCGCCTTCAAGTCCTTCGATAACAATAAATTTACTGGCTAAATTTTTTAAAGCGGTCATTGCTTTATTTTCCTAAAATATATTTTTGAACGGCACGATTATGCTCTCTCAAATTCTTGGAGAAATAAGAGGTGCCATCGCCTTTACTTACAAAATACAAATATTGGGTACTTGCAGGGTGTAAGGTCGCATAAAGAGCAGCTTCACTTGGCATCGCAATAGGTGTTGGTGGTAGGCCGTCAATACGGTAAGTATTATAGGGGGTTAATTCGCGTAAGTCTTTACTACGAATGCGTCCATCATAACGATCGCCCATGCCATAAATAACGGTAGGATCAGTTTGTAAACGCATATCGCCACGGCGTAAACGATTAACAAAAACCGATGCTATTTTATCTCTATCTGCAGATAAACCACTTTCCTTCTCTACTATTGAAGCCAGAATAAGTGCTTCATAGGGAGTCTTAAGCGGTAAATCCTTATCACGCTCTGCCCATAATTTTTCTAATACTTGTTGCTGATGATTATAAGCTTTACGAATAATCTGGAACGCACTCATATTGGCGCTGTAGTGATAAGTTTCTGGAAATAATAAACCTTCAAGCTTGGCATGTGGGCTTTCGAGCGCAGTTAATATTTCAGATTCAGTTTGAGTTAACGGCTTTAGCATCTCTGCTTTAGCAAATATTTGTTGCCACTCTTTAAAAGTACTACCTTCAACAAAAGTCACCCGGAACTGATATTCATTACCTTTATTTAGAGTAATTAGAATATCATGTAATGTGAATCCCTCCTCAAACTGGTAAGTGCCTGATTTTATATTTGTTAATTCAGGCTGCAATTTACCTAATACTTTCCACCAAGTAAGATCAGTGATCAGCGCATCATTGAGTAGAGTATTACCTAAACGTGAATAGTTACTACCACTATTAACGGTAAACAACATGGTTTTATCAACCAATGATGTATTAATATATTTGTCTAATTTTTGCTGTCCCCAATACACAACAGCTAAAATAATACTGAGTAATAAAGCGAGAGTGATGAGCACTTTTTTAATCGACATCAAGTACATCTCCTTGTAATAATAATGATTTTAGTTTGTTAATGTAAGTAAAACTGTCAGCTGGATAACAATAAGATTGGTATTGTGTGATGGGCACAATGCCCATCAAGGCATTGGTTAAGCAAGCGGCTTGCGCGGTAAAAAAGTGCTCTGGCTTAATTGTTTTTTCTATAATTGAAATACCCGCATTTTTCGCTAAATCAAGTAATTGCTGGCGTTTAACCCCGGCTACACCGGCATGATCAAGTTTCGGGGTTAACCATTGTTTATCTACATAAATAAATACATTTGCACTGCATGCTTCGATAACATCACCATTATTATCGCAGACAATTCCTTCAAGCGCATTGATGCTTTCTAATTCATGCTTGATCAGCACTTGCTCTAATCTATTTAAGGTTTTTAACCCGGCTAATTGTCTATTAAGTGACAATGTTTGTGTGCACTGTACCACCTTAATACCCTGCTCTTGCCATTGTTGATAGTGCTGAGGAAAAGCATGTACCGAGAGTATTCTCTGTGGAGAATCGCAACCAGTTATGCTGTAACCTCGCCCGCCTGAACCGCGGGTTAAAATAACTTTAATAATCGCGTGAGAGTGCTGCAGCAGTGTCGTTGCTAGGTTTTCAACTTCATTCGTTAATAACAACCAGTCAATAGCAGGAAAAAATAATTTTTGTGCGCCTAATTGCATACGTTTTAGATGGTAATCCCATAATTGTACAACACCAGATTCTATTTTCACCGTTGAAAATAGCCCATCACCATAAGCTAAACCGCGATCAGTTGCTGCTATTTTAGTTGTTTCAATACCATTGATGAGCATAAACACAGTTCTCTAAGGTGGGGAGAGTTAAGCCCTATATGGCACTCATTTCTGGATAAAAAAAACCCGATTATACAATCGGGTTTTATAAGTTGCACAAATCAATTGGCAAAATGAAAATGTTAAAACTAGATACGTTTAAAGATCAACGAACCATTTGTACCACCAAAACCAAATGAGTTAGATAATACATATTCGATATCAGCTGGACGTGCTTTACCGTCAGTAACATAATCTAAATCACAACCTTCACTTGGGTTTTCTAAGTTAATAGTTGGTGGAGCTACTTGATCTTTAAGTGCTAACACACTGAAGATAGCTTCAATTGCACCAGCAGCACCGAGAAGGTGACCCGTCATTGATTTAGTCGAGCTCATCATTACGCTATTTGCATCTTCACCCCAGATGCTTTTAACAGCTTGAGTTTCTGCGATATCACCAGCAGGTGTCGATGTACCGTGAGCATTGATATAAGCAATATCTTTAGCTTCGATTTTTGCATCTTTAATTGCATTTTTCATTGCTAATGCAGCGCCGGCACCACTTTCTGGTGGTGACGTCATGTGGTAAGCATCACCGCTCATACCAAAACCAACAAATTCAGCATAAATTTTTGCACCACGTGCTTTTGCATGTTCGTATTCTTCGATTACAAGTACACCGGCACCATCACCTAGCACAAAACCATCGCGGTCTTTGTCCCAAGGACGACTTGCTGTTTGTGGTGAATCATTACGCGTAGATAAAGCACGAGCAGCACCAAAACCACCCATACCTAATTCTGTTGACGCTTTTTCTGCACCACCAACAATCATTACGTCAGCATCACCGTATTGAATCATACGAGCACCAAGACCAATACTGTGTGTACCTGTTGTACAGGCTGTTGTTACTGCAATATTCGGACCTTTAAGACCTTTATTAATCGATACATGCCCTGAAATCATATTGATAATGGTTGAAGGCACAAAGAATGGACTAATTTTACGTGGTCCACTTTTATCAAAACTTGTTTTATTTGACTCGATTAGACCTAAGCCACCGATACCAGAGCCGATTGCAACACCAATACGCTCTTCATTATCCGCAGTAACTTCAATGCCAGAGTCTTGGAATGCTTGCTCTGCCGCTGCAACACCATACTGAATAAATAAATCCATTTTACGTGCTTCTTTACGAGGCATGTAATCTTCGACATTAAAATCACGAATCAAACCGGCAAATTTAGTAGAAAATTTTTCAGTATCAAAACCATCGATATTTGAGATACCACTTTTACCTGTTTTCACAGCTTCCCATGATTGCTCTACTGAGTTACCGACGGGGGTTATCATCCCTAGGCCTGTAATTACAACTCTACGCTTTGACATTTAAACTTCTCCTAAACGGACTAAATAAACTAAATAGATAACCACATAAATATAATTCGGTGGTGATGTAGTTAATATAATCGGCCCAATTCAATCTACTTTC
>JBALXF010000076.1:0-9544 GCA_036961085.1 Psychromonas sp. | reverse complement strand
GGGTTTTTTTATGTTTTGCTTTATCATGCTGACGCTATTATTAACTTTTGATTTTCATTATTAACTTAGTCTGATACAACCCCTTACCCTATCACCTATACTTACATGCTTGTTTTAGTAGTAACGTCAAGACAGAGATTTTTATATGTTTTTTGAATCACTTTTATTTTCTTTTTCTATTAGCGGACCAGTTTGCCTGTTATTATTTTTGGGCTGGTTTCTAAGAAAAATAAATACGATTAATGATGCATTTATTGAAGTTGGTTCAAAACTCGTTTTTAAAGTGACTCTACCGACTTTGCTTTTTATTGGCATAGTTAAAATGAGCCCGGATATAAAAATTGATTTCTCACTGATTGGTTATTCGATCGCTGCTAATTTTCTTTTTTTCTTGTTCTCTGTTGTATTAGCTAAGTATTGGGTTAAACAAAAAGAAGATCATGGGGTAATCGTACAGGGTGCATTTCGCAGTAATTTAGCAATTATTGGTTTAGCCTATGTTGCTAATGTTTATGGCGATCCTGGAGTAGCACTGGCTGCTGTTTACGTTGCATTTAATACGCTGCTATATAATATTTTATCGGTCATAATATTGTCTCCTAAACAATCGAAAGTCAGTCCGATGATGCTATTTTCAGTGGTAAAGTCTCTGTCAAAGAATCCATTGATAATAGGTATTACGTTAGGCTTAATGTTTTTTCTTTTCGAGATTCCAGTCCCTAACGTATTGATTAGTACTGGGCAATATTTCTCTGACATGACATTGCCAATGGCATTATTATGTACAGGTGGCAGCTTAAATATTAAAGCATTAACCAATAATAGCTTTAATAGCTGTTTCTCAAGTGTGTTAAAAGTAGTTGTAGCGCCAATACTGATAACAGGGGGCGCATATTTATTTGGCTTTGCTGGCTTACAACTTGGTTTAGTATTCTTTATGTCAGCTGCTCCGACTGCTGCAGCAAGTTATGTTATGGCAAGGTCAATGGGTCATAATGCAGATCTAGCAGCGAATGTGATTGCTATGACAACGATTAGCTCACTATTTACTTGTAGTTTCGGAATATCTTTATTGTACTGGTTACAATTAATGTAAAAATTAGGTAACTACTCAGGTCGTTGCCATTTAAGACATGTTTAATTAAAGATGCAGTTATCTTAAGATAACCGTGTTTAAAAATGCTCACAAATTCATCAGGAATGAATTTGAACATTCCTAGGATGGCCCGAAGAGCATAGCACAGGACGTGCGCAGTATTTAAACCACTAACCTGCGCATTTCGCCTCTAACTAAGCATAAATGGCTTAGTCCAGAGCATTTACTCCATATTTTCATACAAATATCTCAAATTATAATAGGTGCTTAATAGTTACAAAATTAGTAGTGATAGTTTTCTATTAGTTGAATCTTTATGTTTGTTTCAGTTGGTTTTAATATTACAATTTTATTAACGGTCTAGGTAAGTAGATAAATAAGTAAGTTGATAATTAGGTAAGTAGTTTTATAGATAATGGTGATAGCTTGTGAATGTTAGCTACCACCAGTAGATGATTCCTGAGGCGAAACTATAAATTATAAAGTCATTGCCGCTATCCAACCGAATGCAATTAATGGCAGGTTGTAATGTAGAAAAGTAGGAATAACTGTGTCTCCAATATGGTCGTGTCGGCCATCTGCATTTAGACCCGCTGTTGGCCCTAATGTTGAATCTGATGCCGGCGAACCGGCATCACCCAATGCAGCTGCTGTTCCAACCAAAGCAATGATTGCCATTGGGGAAAAACCAAAAGCAATGGCAAGTGGTACATAAATCGTTGCAATAATTGGAATGGTTGAAAATGAAGACCCAATGCCCATGGTTACTAATAATCCAATCACTAACATCATTAAGGCTGCAACCGCTTTATTATCTCCAATGCTTGTTGATAACATATCTACTAATGTTTCAACACTACCCGTTGCTTTCATTACGGCAGCAAAACCAGCTGCTGCTATCATAATAAAACCAATCATAGCCATCATGTGAACACCTTTAGTAAACACATCGTGGGTTTCTTTCCAAGCGATAACACCACCTGTTGTAAATACCACAAAGCCCGCAAGTGAACCAATGATCATTGAACCTGTGTATAATTGAGTTGCTAAGGTTGCAATAATGGCAATCACAGCGACACCAATATGACGTTTATTTAACTGTTTAGGTTGCTTCTGCTGTTGTTCTGATAACTTGCTATCTTGTTCTGAAATTTGGTAGTCACGTGGTTTACGGTAACTGATAAATACCGCTATTAATAAGCCTGTAACCATACCTAAAGCAGGTAGTAACATCGCAGTAGGGACTTGGCTTGCTGTCACTTCTAGACCATTGTCATGAAGATTTTTTAATAAGATATTATTTAAAAATATGCCACCAAAACCTACAGGTAATACCATATAAGGTGTAACTAGACCAAATGTTAAAACACAAGCGACTAAACGACGGTCTAAACGTAATTTAGAAAAAACGGCTAATAATGGTGGAATTAAGATAGGAATAAACGCAATGTGTACTGGCACTAAATTCTGTGATGAAATTGTAATTAATAAGATAGCGAATAAAACAGAATATTTTATGACGTAGGTTAGATGATCAGGGTGATTCCCATGTACTTTTTTAATCACACTTTGAGATAATAAATCGGTAATTCCTGATTTAGAAATAGCCACCGCAAATGCACCAAGCATTGCATAGCTTAAGGCGATTGTTGCACCACCACCTAATCCACCTTCAAAGGCACTCACAGTCTCGGTAATAGACATGCCAGCAGTTAACCCACCTATTAATGCACTTAATGTTAATGCCACTACGACATTAATGCGCATTAAAGACAGTATCAACATGACACAGACCGAAAGTAAAACGGGGTTAATCATATAGAATCCTAATTCGTAAAATAAAAAAAGGGTATATTACGTCACAATGTAGAGGCAAACCACTTGAAAGTTCTAAATTAGCCAACTTATTAAATGCTTGATTATTTTTACATAAGAAAGCGATAAATTGATGTTATTTAGCTGCTGATTATTTTTGAAAAAAGTGGGTGATATTGAAGTGTTTAGAATTAGCAATATATGGATTTTTGTTCTGAAAATTACACCAGAATTTCCCCATCATTTACTTGAACACAAATAATGGGGAGGTAAAGTTATCCAGCTCGAATCAAGCGCTCAACATTGACAGGTTCTGGGGATATATAATGAAGCATCTGATTACGCCCAGCATGTTTTGCCTTATATAATAAGTCATCGCAATCTTTATAGGCTTGTTGATCTATAATATTGTCTTCAGGGCGGATTATTAACAAACCACAAGATAAGGTTAAATATCTAGAAACTTCACTACCACTGTGTTTGATTTTCAGACCTTCAATAGATATCTGTATTCTTTCTATTATATCAATGGCACTCTGTTGACCTTTCACTTGAAACAATAAGCAGAACTCTTCACCACCAAGTCTAAAAACGGCATCATTTGAGCGGTGTAATTCACCTCTTAGAAGTTCTGAAATTCGAATCAAAGCCTGATCGCCCGCTTGGTGACCATAAGTATCGTTATAATTTTTAAAAAAATCGATATCAAACATCGCTAATGCTAATAATTTGTTATTACGCTTTGCGGTATTGATATCCTTAGGGAAACAATCATCGAAATGACGACGGTTATACAGGTTTGTTAATGAGTCTGTTTTCGTGGTATTTTCCAGCATTTTTTGAATAGTGGTTAATTTTTTAATGGTTTTAGCAATCAAATATTCGGAAATAAAAGCAATAAATACGCTTAATATTGCAACGGAAGTGAAGCGTATATAGGCGACTATATTTAATGAAGATCCAATCCAAGTGAATAATAAAGAAAATATGGCAAAAAAGTACACGCTAGAAATTAATATACCACGCTGGTAACCGTACATAATCATACAGATATAGATATAAACAAATGACCAGATAGGTAAATAGTGATGACCTTTATTGATATGTACAATATATAACAGAGTTAAGCCCATTAATGCTAAGGCGATATGAGCGATGATACGCTTCTTATCTCTAAATAGGTAAACAATGAGTGGGAAGAGCATTAATAACACACCATCTGTGTAAAACAGTGGTGCATTACCGTTATAGAAGTAGATGCTGGTATAAAATGCCAACATGCAAAAAGCAAAAACAAGAATAAAAATTTCCGTGACTCTTTGCCTGTAATTGATAAAATCTTTTTGCATTTCAAACTGAAAATAGGGGCGTAGCCAATTTATCATTAACAAATCCATTTGTTATTTTTCCAATAAAATTAATTGCTTATACTCGATGTTAACAGGGTTTGATTTTAATTCCTTGGTTTATGATGTTTACTTTATATTTTTTTTGGAAATTGCGAGTCGGGTTAAATAAAAGGTAGTTCCCGCAATAACGCCATAGGCGTGGGCATTCACTAATACATTTGCCTCAATTAAATTTATGGTGCTTTGCTGAGCGCCATAAGTTTGTTCATAAATTATTTTAATAATGATTCCAGCCCCAAGTATAAAACCCCAAAGGCTTTTATTTTTAATATCGTTTGCAATGCCATAAGCAAATAAACCATGTAAAACACCTGATAACCCAACATACCAGATAACATCTTTTTCTAGAAAAAATAAACAAACACTGATAAAAATACTACAGAATATGAGCAAAGGTATAATGCTAACTTTTTTAAAGGTATCGATAAATAACGCTAAAGTGACCACTAATCCAGTCAAGTTCATCAATAGATGGTTTAAATTAGTGTGGCAAAAACTCGCACTAATAACGCGCCATAGTTCACCCTGTGCAATGCCAGTATGATAATATGCAAGTAAATCACTCGACTGCGGTTCGAATAGATAAACCATTACGACGAGTACTATTATTAATGACGTTTCGATAATAAGAGTGCGCATTAATTTCCTTTTGTAAAACACCGAATTAGAGGTTTATAAATGACTAAAAGAGTCGTTTGCGAACACTGTTTTAAAGCCATTTCAGCTTGTATTTGTAAAACCATACAGTCGATTGATAATCAACACTTTTTGCATGTATTACAAGATCCAAGTGAAGAAAAAAAAGCGATAGGTACTGCGCGTATTTTAGATCTTTCATTACAGCGCTCAAAAACCACTGTGGGTGAATATTTCGATCCTGCTAACTTCATATTAGACAATAGCTATTTAGTGTTTCCAAGTGAGCAGGCAATTCCTGCTAGTGAATTGGCCCAAAGAACACAAATAGATAGCAATAGCCAATTTATTTTATTAGATGGTAGTTGGAAAAAAGCCTATAAACTATTAATGAGTAACCCTTTTTTACAAGCCTTACCGAAAGTTGCAATTGATGTCGACAAAAAGAGCGCCTACCGTATTCGAAAGTCTCCACGTGAAGATGGTCTTTCTACCGTCGAGGCTGGCTATTATCTTTTAGCACAGCTTGAAAACGACTATGCTAAGTTTAAACCACTATTAAAAAGCTTTGAGTATATGATCGATTACCAAATATCCAAGATTCCACCAGAAATATACAAATTGCATTATTTAGATAAATTAAAGGATTAACAGGTGTCATTAAAAATTTCAAATGGGGTAGAGATTGCTGATTGGCAACTTGAATTAACCGCTATTCGTGCACAAGGGGCTGGTGGGCAAAATGTCAATAAAGTGTCTAGTGCGATTCATTTACGTTTTGATATTAAGTCTTCTTCGCTACCGCCATTCTATAAAGAACGTTTATTAAAAATATCCGATAGCCGTATTACTAATGAGGGGGTGATCATTATTAAAGCGCAATCGCACCGTACTCAGGAAAAGAACCGCAGTGATGCTTTGGCGCGTTTAAAAGAATTAATTTTATCGGCAGTGGTCGTACAAAAAAAACGTCGCCCGACAACGGCAACTCGCGGCTCACAACGACGTAGAATGGATAAAAAATCTCAAAGAGGGCAAGTAAAAAATTTACGTCGAAAAAATAATGATGATTAGTTTAGTTTCTATATACGTAAATTTAGAACTATTATTTTATTATTCATTGGTTTCTTTTAGTGATGCTACGCACGTGGTTGGAGGAAACAGTGGAATACCACCATGGTTATCTGAAAAGTGAACCATAATTTTTTTGTTTTCGATTAATACGGCTGTAAGAGGTTAATAGAAAACTATTTATTCAATCTTAAATTTCACACAACTCTGAATATTATTGGAGAAATGGCATGATATTTGACCAGTTCAGACGGTATTGTATCGCTGCAAGTTGTTTGTTATTAATAACTTCCCCCACTTTTGCTAGCACTAGCCCTACGATACAAACCTGCACCTCTTGTCATGGCGCAGATGGATTAGGAGTTGCTAATTTCACTCCAGCCCTTGCCGGACTTAGTGAAGCTTATTTAACCTCTCAGATTGAGCTTTACATGACTGGGCGCAGGGTAAACTCGATGATGACTCCTATGTCATCCTTGCTGAAAGATCCCAAACTACAAAAACAAACCTTAGCCTATTTCGCGGCTTTACCAGCTGCAGAGATCACTGAACTAGAAAAACCGGGTGAGCATGCGATTATTTTAGATCCTGCAAGACGGCTAATTTATCAAGGTGATTGGAGCAGAGATATTCCAGCTTGTAGCACATGTCATGGGCCAAGTGGACAAGGTGTAGCAGCTTTCCCGCGGCTTGCCAATCAACATTCTGAGTACATCGAAGGGCAACTGCTTATGTGGCAGAGCGGTATGCGCAGAGGTGACCATAATAATGTAATGGGCAACATAGCCAGTAAATTAACAAAAACTGAAATCAGCCAACTTGCGCAATATTTTGCAACCGTGAAATAGAGGATATTCCATGAACAAGCATATGTTATTTATATTAAAAACAACGCTGCTTTTTAGTCCTGTAATAATCTCTACTTCTGTTATAGCTGAAGATGTTTTACTAGACCGCCAAGCACCTATTCCTGCCGCTGAAAAATCAAGTGACAGCGAGTACCTTGTGCCAAGAGATTTGAGTCTCATTCCGGATACGCCTTTTGGTGAAAAAGTGAAACTAGGTTATTCATTATTTGTGAATTCACAAACCATGCGTGGACAATATGTCGGTAATGAGCAAACCTGTTCTAATTGCCATATGCAAGGGGGAGCTAGAGCGAATGCTGCGCCTCTATGGGGAGCGTTTATGTCATACCCAGCATATCGATCTAAAAATGATAAAGTGAATACTTATGCTGAACGTATTCAAGGTTGTTTTACCTATTCGATGAATGGACTACCACCAGAACAAGATTCACCTGAAATGGTGGCACTAACGGCTTATTCCTATTGGTTAGCAATGGGGGGATTGTTAGATAAACATGGAATGCAATCAACTGAAATCCCCGAAATTAGTGATGCGGCAATCCAGTTAGGTGGTAAAGCTGATTCGTTTGAAATGCCTGATGCGCTAGCAAAAAAACTCCCCGTCGATAAGCGTAATGCACTTGCTGGGCGTGGCTTTCCTAAAATAGCTGAGCCAGAATTACCGGCTTCAAGAGAGCGCGGTGAGATAGTTTATAAAGAAATATGTGCTAGTTGTCATGGCGCGAACGGAGAAGGTATTAAGGCTAATGGTGTGCAGTCTTTTCCACCACTATGGGGAGCCGAGGCGTTTAATTGGGGCGCGGGCATGATGCGTGTTAATACAGCTGCATATTTTATCTATGAAAATATGCCATTGGGTAAGAGTGTACAGCTAACCAATCAACAAGCCTGGGATGTGGCAATCTTTATGAATACGCATGAGCGCCCTCAAGATCCGCGATTTACCGGCAGCATTGAAGAAACAAGATCGATATACCATGATACACCGGTTAGTTATTACGGTATCGTCGTCGATGGTGTGCTACTTGGGGAAAATTCATATCCTTCACAGGCAGTAGATGAAAAGGGTGAATAAATTAGGCATGAGTATGAAGGTAAGCGCATCAATACTTATGAATACCGTTTTTAACTCGATATAAAAAACGTAACCACGAAGTCGCTGCGCTTACGCAGAGTTCGCTAAGGAAGGTCTAATAAAAATTTGGACAGATTTTTAGCTTTTTTTCTTTGTGCCTTCGTGGTTAACTTTTAAAGTTTAAGCTTCGTACTCAACTGGGTCTATAACATCATTGGCAGCAAAGGCTTCTAAACGTTCAACACACGAACCACAATGGCCACAGGCCTTTTCTCGGCCGTTATAACAGGTCCAAGTTTTAGCGTAATCTAATCCCATTTTTAAGCCATCTTTTAAGATGCCTATTTTATCGCTGTTTAAATAAGGAGAAAATATTTCAGTTTTTTCATAATTCGCAATAGCGGCAACATCATTCATTTTTTCAACAAATTCAGGACGACAGTCAGGGTAGATTGCATGGTCACCAGAGTGTGCACCGTAATAAACTTGCTCGGCTTTGATAGAGACAGCATAGCCAATCGCTAAAGACAATAAAATCATGTTTCGATTAGGTACAACCGTTGATAGCATATTAGCTTCTTCATAATGTCCTAATGCGACATCAATGGATGAGTCAGTTAATGAAGAACCACCAATTAATTGGTTGATAGCTGAAATATCAATAACTTTATGATTAATACCTAACTCTTCACAGACTTGTCGTGCAACTTCAATTTCTTTGATATGACGTTGCCCATAATCAAACGTTAGTGCATAGGGAGTCAAACCTTGTTCAATAGCTTTATGTAATACGGTGAATGAATCCATCCCACCAGAATAAATTACCACGACTTTTTTGCTCATAATGCTTATATTTCCTAATCTATTCGCTTCTATACGTTATGACCTAATGATGCATTGCTGCTTTTGCATCTTGAAGCATCATGGGTATAATCCAAGCTAACTAAAATGTGACTACCGTCAAAAAGAATATAATACGCCAATGAATCAAAACTATAAAGTAAATGAACTATTTCAAACCATTCAAGGGGAAGGTTATTATACTGGCGTTCCCGCTATATTTATTCGCTTGCAAGGCTGTGATGTTGGTTGTGCCTGGTGTGATACCAAACATACTTGGGAAATCGAAGCAGATAAACAAACTGAATTGGTTATTTTAACGGATCGCAGTAATGAGTCTAAACGTTGGGCAAATGCCAACCCTCAACAAATAGTCGAAGAGATTAAACGCTTGGGATATACCGCTAATTTAGTGGTGATCACTGGTGGTGAGCCATGTATGGTTGACCTACGTCAGTTAACTCAGGTGTTACATGAATTTGGGTTTAGCACTCAAATTGAAACCAGTGGCACCTATCCGGTTTTAACTGATAGCAATACTTGGGTGACAGTTTCACCGAAAGTAAATATGCGTAGTAAAAAGGTTGTTTTAAAAGAGGCGCTTGAGCGTGCTAATGAAATTAAACACCCTGTGGGTACAGAGAAAGATATTGAGCAATTGGATGAATTACTAAACTCGCTTAAATCAATCTCCAATAAAACGATTTGTTTACAACCTATTTCGCAAAAACCT
>JBALXF010000075.1:0-9623 GCA_036961085.1 Psychromonas sp. | reverse complement strand
CGGTACTTTACAGATGCTCATATTTTGTTATCCTAGCGCCGCTATCATCATGATAGCTTTTTCGGAGATAACTATGAACAATACCGACTACCCTCCTAGTATGAAGGGGGAAAAATAAACCACTTCGGTATTTGCGATCTTCATCCCTACCATTGTGGTAGGCGTCCTTATTATTAGCGCCTCTTATCTCTCCCCCCTTTTACTAGTAATGCATTTAATTTTTGCAGATTACTTAAAGCCAAAGTAAAGCCTAAGTAAAATCAAAGTTATGCTGCATTTTTGATGGTCGTCTACAAAGCTAATCGGGAGATTCGCCATGTCGATAACAAATGATACATATCTAGCAAACACCCCTCATTTTTCTCAAGATGAAATTGCAGAGGTAACCAAAGAATTTATAAAATACGATATAAAAGAGCAACTCAATCTATTAACAGTTCTACCAATCGATGAAGCTGTTTATATTTTAAGACATTGTTCTTTAGGTGAAGTACAACATCTTATCCAACAGTTAGATTTACTTGGGGAAGATAAACTAGCACGACATTTTGCGCATCAATTAGGGTTGATACATTCTGAAGCAGAAACAATAAAAGGCTATTTAACCACGAGTGTCTTAGAGCATGTAAGACAACGAATTGGTTGGATTGTAATCTTAGCGATGCTTGGCATCGTGTCTGGGTTAATTATTACGCAATATGAAGATACATTAAGTCAATTGTTGCTACTGGCAGTATATATGCCGGTAATTGCGGCAGCTGGCGGTAATACAGGAACACAAGCAGCTACCTTAGTTATTCGTGCATTAGCGATGGGTGAACTAAGAAAACGTCAGTGGCCAGCAGTATTATGGAAAGAAAGCCGTATTGCTATTTGTTTAGCCTTGGCAATCTCAATTGTCATGGTAGGACGAGTCCTGATGTTTAGTGACGCTAGCTCTGCCGGTGGTTTTGATATTAATACCATTGCATTAGCGATTGCGGTTGCCTTGTTTATTCAAGTAACGTTATCGACAACGCTTGGTGGTGTGCTACCTATTATTGCACGTGCATTTAAGCTAGATCCTGCGGTACTTGTTAGTCCGCTACTGGCTTCAATTGTGGATATATCAGGAATTTGGATCTACTTTAACGTGGTTAATTACTTCCTCGGTATTGCTTAAATATAAAGATATCGCTTAGATAACTTTATGTGCTTATGTAGATGACTCAGGTTAATTTTTGTAAAAATATTAAAGACACTACCACGCACACTTCAATCAACTGCGGAACTACGTTTCGGTTTGAGTTCATTTACAGAGGTGCTGCGCACTACACAGAGAAAAAATAATTATACTTAAATTATATTTTCTCTGTGAATCTCGGTGTACTCTGTGGTTAATACTTCTAATATTTTGATTTTTAATGATTTCATTTTCACCTGAGTTAAGTGCATAAGCATGTAACTTTATTAGATAAATATAAAGATATTGCTTAGATAACTGTATTAGAAGCTTATAGTAGATAAATATAAAGGTGTGGCTTAGGCTGCACCTTTATTGTTTCTGCATTATATAAAATAAGGACAAGGTTAATTAAAGACAGTGTTAATTAAACACAGCCCTTATTTATGATTCCTCATCTGAAATCTCGTCCTGAAGTTGTTCCAACGCATCTAATATCTTAATAAATTTACGTCCAAAGTCAGTGACTTTATATTCAACTCTGGGTGGCACCTCGTTATAAGCAAACCGCTCAAGAATTCCAAAATCTGTGTTTTTCTTAAGACAAGTATTGAGCACCTTAGTAGTCAAGCCATCAACATGTCGCACCATTTCACCGGGGCGATTCATATCGTTAGCCAATAATTGATAAACGGTTAAAGACCATTTACAGCCGACAATGGTCTCCACCATACGCGCTGATTTTTCTGGCGAAACTTTTCTTGAGATTTTCTTTTCTTTTAAATTCATAAAGATGTACCAAAAAGTGCCTACTGAACCAAAATGTGCCTGGTTTTCAACAGGCACATGCAAGCATAAGATTAGAACATCAAGTAGGTTAAAGAAACAACCGCAATAGGAGTGAACAGTGATGAACTTTAAAAAAACAGGCGTAGCATTAATTATTGGTGGCAGCAGTGGCATGGGGTTTGAAACAGCTAAATACCTTGTTCAGCACGATGTTGAAGTCATCATTATCGGTCGCAATAGCACCAAAATTAACGACGCTTTAGCGCAATTAAATAAACTCGGTAAGGCGTCGGCAATGCAAATTGATTTGCACGATAAACAAAGCGTGCAACAGCTAACCACTTATATAGCGCTTCCTGAAACACAAATTTCTTATCTAGTGAATGCAGCAGGCACATTTAATCCGAAGCCATTTCTTGAACATCAAGAAGAAGACTACGATACTTATCTGCAATTAAACAAAGCCACTTTTTTCATTTCTCAGGCAGTCGCCAAGAATATGGCTAAACATGGTGGTGGTAATATCGTTAATATTGGTTCAATGTGGGCAAAACAAGCGATTAAAGCAACCCCCTCTTCTGCATATTCAATGGCAAAAGCAGGTTTACATTCATTAACACAACATATGGCAATGGAATTAGCTGAACTGGGTATTCGTGTCAATGCGGTGTCACCAGCCGTGGTTAAAACCCCTATTTATGAAGCCTTTATTGAACCAACAGAAATAGACCAAGCGTTAGCTGGTTTTAACGACTTTCATCCAATTGGGCGAATCGGAAGTGCAGATGAAGTTGCACAAACCATTGCCTTTTTACTTTCAGAGCAATCACAATGGGTAACAGGTGCCATTTGGGATATTGATGGCGGTGTTATGGCAGGACGGAACTAAATTATGCTAAATCTAGATTTTAGTAAGCAAGTGGTTATTGATAGCAACAAAATAGATTGGATTAACAGTCCATCGGCAGGCGTATTACGTAAACCACTGGCACGTTCAGATGTGGAACTTGGACATGTTACTAGCATAGTGCGTTATGCACAGGGCTCAAGTTTCACTGAACATGCTCACCCTCTCGGGGAAGAGATCTTTGTATTAGAGGGTGTTTTTTCAGATGAAAATGGTGACTACCCAAAAGGTACTTATATTCGCAACCCGCCGGGCAGTAAACATATTCCCTTTAGCAAAGAGGGTTGTGTGATTTTTGTTAAACTCAATCAGTTTGATCAAAACGACTTACAACAAGTACGCATTAATACTAATAAAACGCCATGGTTACTCGGTATCGGTGGTTTGCAAGTAATGCCATTGCATGAATTTGAACATGAACATGTCGCGTTGGTGAAATGGCCTGCCAATGAACGATTTCAACCGCATAGACATTTTGGTGGTGAAGAGATTTTAGTGTTATCGGGTGAGTTTCAAGATGAGCACGGCAAGTACCCCGCCAACACTTGGGTACGCAGTCCGCACATGAGTGAGCATTTTCCCTTTGTCACTGAAGAAACGGTAATATTAGTGAAGACGGGGCATTTACCCATTAGCTTTGAATAAGTTATTAATCACAATACCAGCTTGTAGGCTGGTATTGCCCTCGTAATTTACTACACTAGTCCATCCCTCACCTATTCCCTTCTAAAATACAGAGCCATTTATTAGACGACTTTCTTCGCGATAATAAACAGTGAATCACCCGTTTCAAACTCTTGGTAAGCAAGGCAATCTATCACCTCAAAGTATTCAGATAATAACGCGATTATTTGTTGCTTGGAGTAGTAATTAAATAATAACCCTTCCATTTCTTCAAAGCCTTCACCTAGCCAAAAACTGTGCGCAATTATCCCATTATCATTAAGCAACTCGACTTGGCGCAGTAAGGATTTACGCAATTCATATTCAGACAAGTGATGAAGTACTTTATTTGAATAGATACAATCTAGCTTATTTTCAAACGGCAGATCAACAGCGTTAAGTTGCATGAAGGTAACCTCAGGATGGCGTACCTTACAACGATTAATAAGACGAAAATAGAAATAGCATGGCAATCACATCGTATCGCGTTAATTCATTTGGCAATGCCTAGCTAACCTATTTAATTACGGTTAACTGCTATAGTTTTACCTATTAGCTTAATTGGACGTTTCTAATATGATGTTTGCTAAAAGATTTAGTGTTCGCTTTGTGACTATCATAATGGGGTTATTTGCATCTACTGCCATCTCATCGATGGAGCTTGAACCTCGGCAATGGAGCCATCTCCCGATCGATACAAATTTTGGTGGTCTTGCTTATTCCTATACCGATGCCTATGTGGGTTTAGACCCAGTTCTCAATCTCGCAGATGTGAGCATGGAGTTAACCACTTGGGGAGTCAAATATATACGCACCTTTGAACTGTTTGATAAAACAGCTCGCCTCGACTTCACTCAAGCCTATCAAGAAGCTGAATGGAATGGCAAACTTAATGGCTCTCCGGCAACCTCTAAAAGCTCAGGTTTATCTGATGGGTTTGTACGTTTTGCCATTAACCTGCTTGGTTCACCTCCATTAGAAGGGGAAGATTACAGAGCCTACCGTGCAAGTAAACGTGATAATACGGTAATCGGGGTTGGCATGGTAGTACGTCTGCCAAATGGCAACTACGAAGAGAGTCGTTTGTTAAACCTAGGTGGTAATCGCTTTGTGTTTAGACCTCAAGTAGGGATTTCACATTTAAGTGGCAATTGGACCACAGAACTTACCACTGAAGTTGCACTTTATGGCGATAATGATAATTTTTTTAATGGCAATACATTAGAGCAAGATCCCTTTTTCATCGTACATGGACACCTTATTTATACCTTTAGACCGGGTCTTTGGTTGAGTTTAAGTGCTGGCTATGACATAGGTGCTGAAAGCAGTATTAATGGGGTTAAGAAAGATGATAAAAAACAAAATGCGGGATGGCGTATAAGCGCCGCATATCCAATTAGCCGCAATGTTGGTGTCAATTTCTTCTACACGAAAACACAGTCCAAAGAAGTAACGGGCACTGACATTGATAACTTCGTCGTCAATTTTTCTTACATGTGGTAAGCAACGAAAATAAATTAATAATTGTAATTTTTATAGTGTTTTTATCCACCAGTTTGTCGCACTCGTTACATAATTCGATTAAATCCCCTATTCAAATCATCATTTTTGAAGAGAAGATTTTTATTCTTCCTATACTCTAATCTAGCATTTTAAGTATTAGCCTCTCGATACTCCTTGGGTTATTGGGTTATTGGGTTATTTGCTACTGAAACGTTAAGAATCTATTCTTCGATTGCCTACGCTACCTATTTTTATCGGAAAAGCGCAGTCATTAAACCAATCTAACAGTATAAATCTGCAGGGACCGCATGAAAAAAATCAAAAAAAACAAATCAATCAAGAACGTGGTTCTACTTGCATTATCGGCTATAGCTTTACCAAGTGCAGCCCAAGCAGACGATTATTCACGAGCAGGCTGGTACGCAGGCGGTAACTTTGCGCAGGGCTTTAATTTTATTACTGAAGCAATCGATGTCAAAACTGGCAGCAAAATTGATACAGAAGACACCTGGGGCTTAAATATCCGTGGAGGATACCGATTCAATTCTTGGCTTGCGGTTGAGGGTGTTTATGAATTTATGGAAGGCTTTGAGACTGAAAGCCTAGTGGGTTCAACCAAAACGCGTACTAATTCACTCATGATCGGACCAAAGTTTGTCATGCCATTTTGGCGCACACAACCCTATTTAGGAATAGGGTTAGGTACGCAGTATGGGAATCTTGATTATAAATCAAGCATTTTAAGGGAGAGAAGTGGCAATAAAACCGACTGGAGTTTAGCTATACGCCCAGCTCTAGGCTTAGACTTTTATATTACCGAACAGTTTGTTGCCAATCTTGAGTTAGCAGGTGTTTTCGTTTCTGGTAAATTTGAAAATTTTGGCATGTCAGTCAGTGATCCTATCTACCTATCGCTAGGAGCCGGACTACAGTATCGTTTCTAGCGCCTACATAAGCTGAAAATATAGTTGGTTAAAATGTTGAATGAAGTGAAAACAGCCAACTGTATTTTTGGATTTTAAAATTGTTGTTAGGAGTTTTTTTTATCTTTATCGCCTGCCAATTTAACAACAAAACCAAAATAAAAAGACACGCATACAATTAAAGAATTCCAAACTACTGAAAAATAATATTTACTAGAGTTAGCTGAAACAGTATATTCTGTACCTATAGAGCTATAATAATACTCTCCAGTTAATAGTGTTTTAATAACAAAAATCGCGAATACTATACAAAATAAGCGAGCAACGAACCTCATCTTTCTATCTATTTTGATACGTATCTCCTTATCCACTAATTGTGCATAACACTTACACCCAACTACCAACTACCAAATAACAGGCTAAGTAATGGTTGGCTAAAATGTGACGGGAAACGCAACCAACTGCTGCGTGACCTAGTTTATTTGTTTGTTAGGTATTGCTTGCTACAAACTCTGAAGCACTAAAATTACTTTTAAAAGTAAATGCATATGGAGTGTCACCATTACTTCTAAGGAACTCTAACTTTTCAACCGCTTCTTCCACCGTTGGGGTATGGTCTTTAGGCACCCACCACAAAACATAACTGTCATCAGGAATATTATGGAACCATTCTTTTTTACGACGAAGAAAGTCACGGTGGTGAGTTCTGAACATAAAATTTTTCAGTGCTTCTATAGAGTCCCAAACAGACATATTTACGATTATATCGGGATCTGAGAAAGCTGTAATATTGGTTGCGTCTCCACTTTCATCTTGCAACCGCCAAATAAAACCATCACTTGATTCCGCCAGTTTATTCACTGGTTCCAAATTATCTACAAATTCCTTAATTTCAGTAGACTCTAAAGAGTATTTAGCTTTAGCAATATTTAATTGTGCAAGATGCATATCGATCCTCCGTGATACCTAACGCCCTAATGGGCAAAAAATTATTGTCTATAATGCTGGGGCATGAATATAAGCCACCCCTTATTTTCCGATTGCATGCCTTGCAATGGGGTTTATGAATAAACATTTGATGATTAATTTACAACAATTTAATTTTTCCAACAAGGTAAGAGCTTGTTCAAGTTTAAAATTGAGACTGATGATTAATACAATTTGCTTAAAGTCGCTAATATTCGTTTTGACTGAGTGTTACCTTGTTACAGTTTATTAGAAAGATTTAATCTACATTTCTACATGAGAGTTATGTCTTCTAAATTCTCCTGCATAAATGCAGATTGTATTTTTAGGCAAAAAAAAAGCTCGTTAAAACGAGCTTTTAGTATTTTAATTGTAAATGCAAAAGCAGAAAGAGAAGCGACCTGCATTAGCAATTAGCTGCAACGTATTAGCTTACATCAATAACAATTTTTCCACGGGTGCGGCCCGACTGACTTTGTAAATGAGCATCGACTATTTGCTCTAATGGAAATCTATGTTCGATAAGTGGTCTTAGTTGATCAGCTTCAACTAATGCATTTAACTCACCTAAAATACGGCTGCTAGGATCGATAAATACAAAGGCAGCATTTACACCATGTGCTTTAGCCTCCTCTTCACTTGGTTGGTCGGTAATCGACACTAACATGCCACCTTTTTTCAACAATCCCCAAGATTCTTTTTGTACTGCTCCGCCGATAGTATCGATAACTAAATCAACAGCTTCAATCTGTTCGCTTAATGGTGCTTTGCCATAATCAACCGCCTGGTCTGCGCCTAATTTACTTAATAACTCTTGGTTCGCTGCTGATGCCGTTGCAATTACCGTAGCGCCTTTAGCTTTTGCTATTTGTATTGCTAAATGTCCAACACCACCTGCACCGGCATGTATTAATACGCGCTGGCCAGCTTGTAATTGGCCAACATCTACTAAACATTGCCATGCGGTAATACCCGCTAAGGGTAACGCTGCCGCTTGAGCAAAGTCTAGCTTTGTAGATTTCAACACAGCTTCATCTGCTTTAACTGCAATGTAGTCTGCATAACTGCCATTACGGCTAATGTCTGGGCGGCTAAACACTTCATCACCGACTTTAAAATCTGTAACCTCAGCGCCTACTTCGCTAACAATACCTGCTACATCCCAGCCCAAGGTCACTGGCATTACATAAGGAATAAAATCTTGCAAATAACCTTCGCGAATTTTCCAGTCAACTGGATTAATTGAAGCGGCTTTAACCTTGATCAAAATATCATCAGCATTAATTTTTGGTGTATCTATTTGCTCTAACTGTAGCGTTTCAGTACCGCCATATTGGTGAATTTGAACTGCGCGCATGATTTAATCCTTTAATTTATGAGTTTAGTTATTTGCTGCTTAGTAAGCATAGCTTGCTATACCCAAAACCTATTTATGTTTATGGTTGCAGGTATTTTTTATACCAATAATGGCTTGTTGCTACATTATAATGCAGAACCGTTTACCACTAATTTCACATCGATATTGCCACGTACTGCATTTGAATATGGGCAAACTTGATGTGCAGCACGTACCAAATCTTCGGCTGCAGCTTGAGCTAGTTCTAACTCAATCGATAATGTTACCGTTAGTGCAAAACCTTGGTTTTCATTTGGACCAATACCTACGGTTGCTGTGGTCGGAGCTGTTTTTATTGGCGCCTTAGTTTCACGCGCTACATGCAAAATAGCATTCGAAAAACAAGCTGAGTATCCGGCTGCAAACAACTGCTCAGGATTAGTTGCCTCACCTGTACCGCCCATCTCTTTTGGATAACTTAATGCAACATTTAATTTGTTATCGTCAGTGCTTACTTGTCCATTTCGACCTGCATGTGCTGTTGCTGATGTTGTATATAATGTTGTCATCTTCATTTCCTATTAGATTATATGAATTAAGTTGATTGCGCGAAACTAGATTGCGTGCAATTCATTTGTGTAGATTAATTGAACTCTACCAACAAAGCAAGTATATTGTGCACAATTTATTTTTATAGAGAAAAACGTCATGACTAAATCGAATCAATCTTCAAGCCTTACTTTAGATAAACAAATTTGTTTTTCTTTATATAGTGCTTCAAATGCAATGGGTCGTGCTTACCAACCATTACTGAAAAAATTAGACTTAACTTACCTGCAATACATAGTCATGATGGTGCTGTGGCAATATTCAACATTGAATGTAAAAGAGTTAGGCAGCAAAGTGCACTTAGATTCAGGCACATTAACGCCACTATTGAAACGCTTAGAAGGTAAAGGCTTAATTATTCGTTCACGTAGCAAACAAGATGAACGAGTTAGGATTATTACGTTAACTGTGGCCGGGCTTAACTTACAGGAAGAAGCGCAACAAATACCAAACACTATGCTGTGCAAGTCTAAAATGAGCGTTGAAGAGCTAAATAAACTGAAACAAGCCTGTGATCTTTTACTGGATAATTTAAATAATGCGGATTAAAACCCGACTTAATAATAAATCTACAAAAAGCCGCTAGATCAACATCCGTGTTTTGAAGCTTGTATGTCATCGCGGCCTAAATTATCTGTCATATGAAAATGGTGAAGATATTTATTCGCTCGTTTAGCAATCATCGAATTGCTATGATGTTAAAACAATTTTATGCATAAAGGATTGCAGATGCGCTTTGAAACGGACAAATTGACCCCACAAGAA
>JBALXF010000074.1:0-9713 GCA_036961085.1 Psychromonas sp. | reverse complement strand
GGGTTAATTGGTGAAGAATTACGTTTTTGTCGTAACTTGAAAACGCAGCTGCAAGCGAAGAAAAAAACAACAAAATTGCTGGATAGTGATGATCACGCGATCGAGGTAAAAAGTGAAAAAACCAATAGCCTTTTACCTCGTAGCGAAGATTTAATAGAACAAGCGATCTCGCTACTAAGCAGTGGAGATATCCGCTGCTCTAAAAAAGCATTAGCAGATAAATTGACGCTAAATGCCGAAGACACAGACCAGCTATTCACAAGTTTGCTCGCTAAGGGGTTAGTTACTCAAAAACCTAATCGCCATTTTGTATGGAAAGGTAAAGCAATACAGACATTGGGTAAAGCAGCTTAATTTCTTGAAATAAACAGACAAATATTAAAGTCATTTGTCTGTTTATAGCTTCTGCTATAGATTTTGTAAAAGCTATAAATAAAGGTATATCTAAACGATGAGAGAAGTATTAAGAGATAAAATTATCACTATATGTGATAAAAAAATTGCAGCTAAAGGCGATAATGTCGGATTATCATTTTATGCTTTTTTTGCAAACAAGAATGATAGCCCTGAAATGCTGATGGAAGTCGCAACTTGGTGGATACAAACTCATCAATTAGATCACTTTGTAAAAGCCCATAAGATTAAACAAATGATTAGAGATGGCATGTAGCTAAAAATGTAATTCATATTGTAGTTAAAAACGGTAGCTAAAAACTGTAATTAATACCTAGGTTAAGTGCATTTGTAACAAGGTTCGTTTGCAATTCCCCATTGTTCTCTAAATCAACATTATTGATACTGTAATTGAGAGTGTATTCGACAAACAACCCCCAATTTTTTGCAATTTTCTTTTCAGCACCGATTTGAGCTTGAACTGCATACCCTCCAAACTGATAGCCATAGGTTTTAGCGGTGCTATTGGTTTTTTGCACTTCGACATGAGGTAATGTGACTCCAAGCCCAGCCCCCCAGTAAGGGCGCACATAAAAGTGCTCTTTTTCAGCTCTTGCGAGCCAATTAATTGTCAATATGTTTAAACCATCAGTGAATTCTAAAACATTAAAATCATTGTCATTTAGTGTATCGCTATCGGCATAAACTTTGGCGTGAGCAAAATCAACCGTAATAGCTTGATCTCCCCACAGCCAATTACTGTATCGAAAGCCATAATAAATAGGGGCTGAAAAAGAGTTGCCCTCCCAGGTGGCATCAAAGTCAAATGCTTCGCTATGTGCATCGATGCCACTAACATTACTTGAAAAAGCCCCCTGCAAGCCACCGTAAACCGAAACAGATTGCTCCGCTGTAGCAGTATTCAACTGTACTAAAATTAACAAAATGAATATCCTGAATTTTAACATACTTGCTCCAATTATTTGCTTCGCTACTCAGGGTAGTTGTTAGTGTAAAAAGTCAAAAATAGGTGCTTTGATTCTATTAGTCAAAACCATAACTGAAACATGGTTAACAGTATTGAAAAGTTCAAGGAATAATTTGTAAATGATGAGTTTAAATGTGATGGGAGTAGGCTCTTAGTATTGAGCTACGAAGTTGATCATAGTCTTTTTATAGATTGATTTATAATAAATACAGGTTTTCATTAAAAACGACTTACAGTCGTATTTTGATTATCGCTTAACAGTTTTAATCTAATTCAATTCAATTGATAGTCCAAATTTACTGATTATAAATAAAAAATGAGATATTAACGTCAACTTACCTCGCTTAAAAAGCAAATTAAAAGCACTAGTTTTAGTATAAAATAAAATAAAATAAAAAACTTACTTCAAAAGCAGCTGTCCACACGCTAACTCGTGCACTTGCTAAAGAACTAGCACCAGCTGATATCTGTGTAAGCGCTGTATCTCCAGATACTATCGATACACCATTCCATGAACAAATTAAATCAACTAAAGCAGAACAAGTTGTATCTGCTATTTCTTTCCTAGTAAGCAAAGACGCATCATTCATCACTGCTGAAACGCTTCAAATTGGTGGCGGAAAAGCGTTAGGTATTTAGCCTGATTAAGCTATAAAGCTGGTTTTTAGCTTTATAGCTTAGAGACATATAAAATACTGTTGATTTCTTAACGTTTTTTCTTCAGTGTTTTTACATGAATAAGTGCATAGTTTTACTAAATTCCTTTCTATTATCACATTTCCAATTTTTCATTAGAAAATATATAAAAGAAACCTGAAGGCAAGTTTCCCATTTTTATTCTAGATGATAGAAAATTAGCAGGATTTTTGGGGAAATAAGGATTAAGCGAGTGGAATCGAGATTTAAATTTAGATTTTTTGTATACCAAAATCACCCCTGACTTAACTCAAGTCAGGGGTGATTTACCGTTATAGGTCGATTACAGAAAGGGCATAAGGTGCTTCTACTTCAGTATTTACAGCAATACCCGGTGGGGTGATCCAAGCTAAATCCATATTAACCACAATCAACTGGTCATCACGAACTAACAATACAACAGGCTCATCAAGCGATCCGTCAGCACCATCAGTATCACCATTTTTATGTAATGTAGTCACCTTGCCGCTTAAATCGACCGAATGAACCGCATTTCCTAATATATCCGCAACATAAATACTTTGACGCGCTGAATCCCAAGCGAGTCCATCAGAAGATATCATCTCAGGGGCATCGGTAAACTGCACGGTTTCCACTATCTTGTTATTTTCATCAAAACTAGTTTTGTAGATAACCCCATCTTCCATAATAGAGGTATACATATTGCCCATATCATCAACAATAATTCCATCTGCACCAAAGCCAACTCTATTTGTTGATACCATAGTGAATGCTAGATGTGCATCTTGTGCCTGCTCAGAATAAGGCGTTAAAGTAATTTTATCACCCTGTAATTCAGCTAAAGAAAATGCATAGACACCGCTATGAAGTGGCGCTTTTTGCTGCCCTTCTTTAGGCGCTGCTTCATGCTTTAAAATAGACTCAGTGACATATAGCGTATCACCTCTCCAAATCAGTCCATTGGCAACAATAAAACCTTCAACAACCACATCCATATTCACCGGCTTGCCATCTTCTATATTAATTCTAAGCACACGCGATTTATGCTCACCTCCCCATAAAACCTGCATATCCGCAATATAAAGGTTACCATCAGGACCAAATTCACATTCCATTGGGCCAATTTTCCCGGTTTCAGGATGTAAATCCTGTGTGCTAAAGGTGTACCAGTCAGAGATTTCGTTGTCTTTGTTTAAGATGGCCATTACCGCAGGATATACTTCGGTGATATCCCCCTTTTCTAAAAGATAATCATTATTAAAGTTAGGCACTGATGCAATGATATCGCCATTCGAATCAATTGCTAAGCCATCCAAGGTATTATATTTTGCAGAAAAATTAGCAAATACTTTCGGTGTGTAGGATTTATCTTCTGAAGTTGCAGCAGTTTCACTATAAGCAAAGATTGGAGTCACTAAGACAATTAGTAATGATATTGTTTTGTAAATATTCATAATTTGTTCCTTATCAGTTATCTCACTATCGCTAAAGTTGCTAATATGAGAGTAATTTTAGGACACATGTAAACATTAACAATCACCAAAAATTAGAATCATTGTGTAGTATTACTTAACAATGCAGACTAAAATTATGATTTAAATCAAAATATCCATACAACTCAATCGATTGAGCAATCACTATGCATAGAGTTAAGCAGGTATCTCGGTTATTAGTTTTTGGTGAAGTTGCCAAACAAGGTAGTTTTACGCGTGCTGCACAAGCACTGGGTATCAGTAAATCGGCAGTAAGTCAGCAAATCAACTTATTAGAAAAAGAATTAGCAGTGCAATTAATGAGCCGCACCACTCGCGGACTGACATTAACCGCGATTGGCGAAAAAGTCTTAATTCGCTGCCAGTCCATTCAACAGCAAGTAGACTCGGCCTTTATCGACTTAGTAAATGCCCAATATAACCCGCAGGGTTCATTTACAATTACCTACCCATATTCCATAGAAAGTAACATTGTGATACCTGCAATGCAGCTTTTATGCAGTGAATTCCCTGGCTTGCAACCGGAATTAATTGCCAGTGATACACAGATAGATTTGGTCACCAATAACATTGATATGGCTATTCGTGGCGGTCAATTGCCCGACAGCATGTACCGTGCATTACCACTTGCAAAAATCACCGAGATTTTTTGTGCGACTCCACTCTATTTACAACGTGCAGGTATTACACCGGAACGTTTTAGTATTAACCATTTGACTGAGCACCCATGGATATCTTCAAGTTGGCAAAAACCTAATATGCTCATTCATAAACTAGCCAGTCAGACTTCGCAAGTGATTAAGCTTAATCAATATGCTAAAACCAATACACTGCCCAGTGCGCTAAACTTAGCCCTAAAACATATGGGTATTGTTTCTTTACCCGATATTTCAGTTTTACCCTTCCTGCGGACCAGTGAATTAGTCCATATTGCGCCACATGTTTGCGGTCCAATATGGCCATTACATACAATTCATACTTATCAGTCAGATAAACCATTACATATCACACGTTTTCATCAGCTATTAAAACAAGTTTTTGCAAATCAGGTACTGTATGGCAATCACATGTCGTTTGAGTTTTAAAATTTATTTAATAAGCAGAATAAGATCCGCCCTATCGCCAACACATATAGTTACCATTAAAGTCATTTAAACCTAAGGATCAGCCACCATGAAAATCAATGATATCTTTCTTGCTACATTGGTTGCTGTCATCTGGGGTGTCAATTTTACGGTTATAAAGATTGGCCTTGAACAGATCCCTCCGGTGCTTTTTTCTGCTTTTCGTTTTGCCGTGGTTGCGATCCCCGCTGTTTTTTTCATCCCTTTTCCGAAAACATCATTTTGGAATGTACTTGGGGTCGGTATTATTTTGGGGGTGATCAAGTTTAGTTTGCTGTTTATTGCGATGGATATTGGCGTCTCTGCAGGTCTCGCATCTTTGTTATTACAAGCCCAAGTACTATTCACTATCATATTAAGTTTTATCCTATTTAGAGAAACCCTAACGAGTAATCAAATAATTGGCCTAATCATCGCATTTCTTGGCTTTTCATTTTTCTTTTTCAACCAAGGTAGCAATGTAACTCTACTGGGACTAATACTGATGATTTTGGCTGCGTTCTCATGGGCGCTCGCTAATACTATTATTAAGAAAATGGGCGATGTGAACTTACTTCACTTCATGGTTTGGGTCAGCCTGATACCGCCAATACCACTAGCGGCGCTATCTTATTTTATGGAGACAGACACCCCTATTACGCTATTAATGAGTACAACAATGTCAACTTGGTTAGCCATTTTATACGTTGGTTTTATATCAACCTTACTGGCATTTTCGATTTGGGCAAAACTAATAAAAAGCTATACATCTGCAACCGTGACTCCCTTTGCTTTATTAATTCCTGTCGCGGGAATGCTCACCTCGAGTATTGTATTAGGTGAGCAACTTGATCTATTGGAAATGCTTGGCGCATTTCTAGTAATGCTTGGTTTAATTTTTTGTGTTCTTGGGCAACGCATACTACGGTTATTAAAATCCGTAAAACAACAGCAATAAATTTACTATATTTTTCTAACTCGATTTAATCCAATTAATCATAAATAGTGACTAATGAGGCAAAATGGCTATGCAGAGAAATACGATATTATTCGATATTAACGAAACAGTGCTTAACCTCGAACCTTTAAATAAAAAGTTTAAATTGGCTTTTGGCCATCAAGCTTTTGCTAGCACCTGGTTTAGCATGCTGTTGCATAGCTCTACTGTGTGCATAGTGACGGGTGTAAAAACTAACTTTGCAATACTGGCAAGTGATATGCTGGACTCACTAGCGGCTCGTTCAAATGTCGTACTCACAGATGCTGTCCGTGATGAGATTCTGACTAGCTTTGCAAATCTTCCTCCGCATGCGGACATAATACCAGCCTTAAAACACTTGCAATCAGCCGGCTACCGCACCATAGCATTTTCCAATTCTTCACTTAAATTAATCACAAATCAAATCAACAACGCAGGATTGAGTGACTATTTTGATGAAATTGTTTCAGTTGAAGAGGTAGTTAGTTTTAAACCCGATCCTAAGGTTTATCGTTTCGTGGCAAATAAATTAGGTCAACCTATTGAAGCACTTCGATTAGTTGCAACGCATGATTGGGATACGCATGGCGCCTTGTCTGTCGGGATGAATGCCGCTTATATTGCGCGCTCTACCGCATCTTATAACCCTCAATATAAACGACCAGATGTTATTGCTAGTTGTATGGAAGAGATAGTCGATAAAATCATTATGTTAGATACAAAACAGACATTGTAAAACAAATGCCTAATTCAACTTTCATTAATGCATACAATAATTTCAAAATGAATAATTAACCCGTTAACTAAATATTTATCTCAACTAGTTACAACAAAATCCCACTTCATATTTGTTGTAACTATATTATTTTTCTTCATTAAAACAATATTTTACTGAACAATCTCACCGCTTTCTATAACTGTTTTACGTACCTTGTCGGCAAATGCTAATGCTTCTTCTCGAATTGCTGTTTCATCAACGGTTAGCATATTACGATCTTCCATCAGTATATTACCATCAACAATAGTGTGCTTAACATTGGTTGCATAAGCTGAGTAGACTAATGCTGAATACGGGTTGTAAACAGGCACCATATTAGGTGCCTTAGTATCAATTACGATAATGTCTGCAAGTTTACCTTTTTCCAGTGAACCAATGCTGTCTTCCATATGTAATGCACGTGCCGCACCAATAGTCGCCATTTCGATAACCTTTATCGGAGGCATTGCGGCACGGTCTTTATTCACTAATTTATGTACTTTTGCGACTTGGTTGAATTCATCGATAGTACTTAGCGTGTTACCTGACATAGGACCATCTGTACCTAAACCAATACGAAGATCTTGTTGTTGCATTTTCATTGCTGGTGAAACACCTTTCGCTGATTTGATGTTTGCACTCATATTATGTGCAATACCCACGTCGTGTTTTTTTAATAACGCGATATCATTGTCATCAACCTCAATCACATGTGCAGCAACAAGGTTCGGTGTTAGTGCGCCAATATCTGCCATATAGGCAACAGGAGATTTCCCCCCACTTCGCTCTGCTATCACTTCTTTTTCACGATCTGATTCGGCTAAGTGGATCATTACAGGTACGTTATGCTCTATTGATAGTTGAGTTATTTTTTGCAGCACCTCAGTGCTATTAGTATAAGGAGCATGGGGCGCAAAAGCCGGTGTAATGCGTGGATGATCTTTATATTCCTCGATGAAATTCAGTGCATACTGAATCCCCTCTTCAGCATTTGCTGCATCTGCAACAGGGAACTTGATAACCGTTTCCCCTAATACTGCGCGCATGCCAATCTGATCCACCGTTTTTGCAACTTCGTCTTCAAAATAGTACATGTCAGCATAGGTAGTTACACCACCTTTAAGCATTTCTACATTACCGAGTTGTGCCCCAATGCGCACCATATCACGCGATACTAATTTTTTTTCTAGAGGAAAAATATAGCGATGCAAACGGTCTGGAACATCATCGGCTAATGAACGAAATACCGTCATCGACACATGTGTATGAGTATTAATTAGCCCTGGCATAACGATATCACCAGCGGCATCAATGGTGGTTTTTGCTTGGTAGTTTTTTACATCTTTACCATCAGTAACAGCAAAAATCTGATTGCCTTTAACCGCGACTAGACCTTGCTCAAAAACAGTCCTCTGTTTATCCATAGTAAGTACTGTGGCATTTTTAATTAATAGGTCTACTTCTTCAATAGCAAAAACAGACGTGCTAATAAGTGTACTGGCTGCAAGTGATACTGCGATCAATTTTTTTGTGAACATAGGTAATTACTCAGAATCTAAAAATGGCAATAATACAGAACCGTTAGTAATTAATACTGAGCTTGTTATAACTGATTACAAAAATGAGATAGGCATCACTGAGATTTGTTCAATATGACAAGGATTACAGTAGGTAACAGAGATCCTCTTATCATTAGTTTCAATACTCTATTTCTCATTCCTTCATAAATACATAGCTGTCGCAAAATGGTAACTCTAGTATTCCTAGCCCTTTAAAATAGCCTCATAAAATAAATCACCTATCTCAGTGAGGCTTCAATTAAAAGATTCACAGCAATAAGACATACAACAAGCAATAATCAGCTTTTCATGATTTTTTAGTCTTAACTCTGTGTAGCGCGCAGCGCCTCTGTGCCCTCGGTGGTAGTATCTTTAAGCTTTTGATACAAGACTACCTGAGTCATCTACATAAGCATGTATAATTTTCACCTTATAATAGTTTAAAGTAATTTACAGGGAGCAATACTTTGCTGAATACGAGTATCCCCCCTGCTTTGTTATTAAACCTTTATGTATTTATCCCTACTACAAGATTAATGTTGTCGAAAAATACTCGGCGCTTCTCCAGTTACCCGTTTAAACGCACGCGAAAAATGTGCCACATTGCTGTAACCAAGGTGTGTCGAAATTGCAGTAATTGGATGATTACTATTTTTTAGTAATTTCTTAGCTTCATTGATTTGAATTTCATCCAATATTTGTCGGTAACTAACATCTAATTCTTTTAAGCGTCGCTGTAAAGTACGTACACTCAAGCCAATCACACTTGCCGCTTTGGAAATTGGTAACTTGCCGGCAAATAAATAAGTAGGCAAGGCTACTTTTAAGGACTCGAGAAAGTTTTTAGGTTGGTGAACAATCTGTTCTTGATATTGCCAGGAAAGCTGACGATTAAAAGTTTTTGCTAATATTTCATCACTTAAATTCAGTGCAGTAAAATTACGACCAGTGTATATCTGAGAGCTAGTCATATCGGCATCTTCAAGCATTGTTCTGAACGGAGTTACCTCATCACTTTGTAATGAGAGGATATCTGGTTCCCAGCAAGTGTTTGTAATTACCCTTAACAATTCAATCATATAAATAACTGCAAATTGCTCAGACAATTCATACCATTTGGCTCCATTTACCGATTTAGCTTTATAACGTGCAAACCAGGTTTTTCCTAGCGCACTTTGCACCGATATTTGGCTGTTAGGAGATTCAGTTTTCATGATTTCAATAAATTCTAGCAATGCTTGCTCAACCGTCCTTGCTTGTTTTATTTGCCTAATGATTGTAGGAATAAATATATTTTTACAGGCTTGTCTGCATAAGTTTTGATATTCTGCATCACTGCTTTTTTGAGCAATAATTTCAATTAGTTGACGAACGGGTACATCAGGAATGTAGTCATAAGGTGTGTTTAAAATATTTTCAGGTAAGCCTGCTTGTTCAATATAAGGATAAATATCAGGATCTATATCGCGCAGCATACCTAATAAGGTATGCACATAAGTGGTTTTAATTAATACAATTCCTGGTGTTTTATCAAGCTCAGTCATCGAGTATTTTCTCTAACAGAATGAGAATAATACTGTAGCACTGAAACAATATAAAACCCACGTTAGCAATAACTTAAGACAGTGACTCATTTATCTTTTTGAGCTTATACCCATGTTATTTCAGAAGCAAAGTCAGCAAGGCAAATTGTGCCGAGATACTCGGCATAAAATTGAAGCCTAGTCGCTCTAAGTCGATGTTTTATAAAAACGTAGATGGGTGTAAGTTGCCTTGCCCTACGG